>JAMONI010000102.1 GCA_027065935.1 Flavobacteriales bacterium
CTTCGTGTCCATTCGTGTAATTAGTGGTTTATTTTTTGCCACGAATTTCACGAATTGCACGGATTACACAAATTTTTTTCCACGAATTATCCGCTTGTCCGGTGGGAATTATATTCATTTTCATATTTTCTACCATTTGGTTGTTTTGTAGGGGACAAATTTTGGTACTTCTCCAAGGATGCGGGCTTTGAGCCGGGCGGTTTGCAAATCCATTATATCCAGCATCATACGCCGCTCTTTTAAATATTTATCATACGTGCCCAATCGTTTATATACGGCATCTATCAGTTTTTGTTTTGTTTTTTCGGATAGTTTTCCGTTTTTGGTTTTGAGTTTTGTTTTTTTGTTAATCAGCGTGATTACTGTTCTGTCCACTATGGGCTGTCGGAAAGGCTCGATAAGATCGAAAATGAGTGCACCTTCGTTTTTGCGATAGGCATGAAAAAAGGCGGTTTCATAATTAAGACCGTGTTTGATGACACTGCTCCAAATATGGCGGTAAAGGATTCCATAGCCGTAATTAAGCATTTGATTGACCAAATCGCCGGCGTTTTTGCCGGTGCGTCCCGGAAACGTCACTTTATCATCAATCAACATGCCGAACCATTCCCAATACATGGCACTTGCGGCTCCTTCAAATCCCATAAGTTTTTGGCGGAAATCGTCCCTGTTTATTCCGGTATCCATTGCCCGGATTTTTTTCTTTATTTCACGCATGCCGTGTGTAATTCTATCCAAATTTTTTGCAATGTCTTTGTCGGTGGATTTGGCATATTTGGAGAAGTATTTAATTAATTTGAGTTGGTTATTCAATTTGGCCGCGACGATTTTACGGGCTATCCGGTTAGCTTCGGGGTGCCGGCTTAGTTCTATTTGGCGTAGCCATAATTCGGGTTGTAGTGATTGGGGAGCAAATAACTTGGCATAAGGTTTTCCGGAACCACGAAGAAAATCCACGGCTATGTTTCTTTCGGAACAAAAACGGATAAAGGCGTCCGAAACGCTAATGGCTCGAGCGGAAACGGTTACTTGCCGGAGGTTATAGGCGGGTAATTTTTCGGGCGGTTTACCTTTTTCTTTGATACTGATTTGTCCTTTGCTGATACCAATGGATTTTCCGTAGCCGTCAATATGTAAATGCATGTTTTCGGCGGCCTTTCGTTCATATATTTTCCGGCGGATTTTAACCGCCTTTTCGGCTTTTTCAATTTTCCTTTCTTTTTTTAATTCGTAAACCGAATCCGTTAATTCCTTGCGGTGACGGTTCACGTTTTTGTTGTATAATTTGGTGATAAACACCATGTTATGTAATTCCTTTCTGATTTGTTTTTTTGTTTTAATGTTGTCCGATTTGAGTAATCTGTTTTTCCATAATTCCAAAATATAATCGTCGAGGGGATAAAGGATGTGTTCGGGAACCATTTGCCCGTAATACTGCCGGATACCGCGAATTTTTTCGAAATATTTGACGGGAAAAGACGGGTGATTGAAACGCTCTTTGATTTTTGTTTTTAGTTTTTTGAGTTTTTTGGACGGCAAAGTTACGGAAGAGTCATTTATCCATAAGCCGAGAAATTTGAAGCCGAATTGCACATTTCTTACGAAACTGCCAGGATTAAGGCGGAGTTTAAGGCGGTTAGTGATGTAATTTTCGGTTTCGGAGAGAATGACACGGGCGCTTTGTTCATCCGGAGTAAGGATGATGAAGTCGTCGGCATACCGTACATATGCGATTTGTTTGTCTTTCATGCGTTGGTCAAGAGGAGTGAGATAAAGATTGGATAATAGCGGCGAAAGGACGGCGCCTTGAGGAACACCACTGGTGCGGTCTTTCCATTGCCGGTTTTTTCCTACATATCCCATTTTGACAAACATAAAAATCAATTCCAACAAGTAATCGTCTTGCACATAAGGTTTTAGTTGCTTTTTTAAGCGTTCGTGGTCGATGTTGTCAAAAAAATTATCAATGTCGCATTTAGCCAACCACAGGTTTCCGTTTTGTATGTAATGGCGGGTTTTGTTCACGGCTTTTACGGCGCCTTTGCGGGGTCGATAGGCATAAGATGATTTAAAAAAACCGCTTTCCTACCGGCTTTCAATCAGAAGCTTAATGGCGGTTTGAACGATTTTGTCGTTAATGGTGGCCAGTCCGAGCGTACGGGTTTCGTTTTCGTCCTTGGGAATTTCCACTTGCAAATAGGCCTCGGGCAGATAGGTGCGGTTTTGTAATTTATGATAAATGCGACGAATATTGTTATCCAAATCTTTTTCAAAACTTTCTGTGCTTACCCGGTCTATTCCGCCGGCAGATTTTTTACGCCGTACGTCTTGCCATGCAACGTAAAGAAGTTGTAAATCTATCATTTGAGTAAATATTTTCCGAAACCGAATACGGTATAGTTGCCTATATGGATGTATCGGCCAAACAGAAAATAAGGATATAGGGGTGAAATGTTGCCGTCGTAAATGACTTTACCCTTCCATCCGGTCATGGGATGCTTTTGTTTGCGGGCGGGATGACGGAAAACGGTATGACGGCGAACGTCGATCGTTACGGGCGAAACGGGATTTTGCGCAAAATCCAAGCCGTGGTTTTCGGGTAAAGTGCCCTGGTCGTAGGCATGGTCCAAGATAAACATGCGTCGGTAGAGATAATCGAATAGTCGTGAAAAGGTCCAATCGCCAATGAGGCGGCGGTTATGCATAAGGGCCACGGGCGTTTGGAAGGCCAAATGTAATCGGGAACCGGAGGCGGTTATTTGCCGGTAATCGTCCCAGTCGAAAACGGGCTTGCCGGTTGCGGTGGTAAGCACCGAAACGGATTGGAAGGCTACCCGGAGGCGGTTGTGGTACCATTTGCGTTCGGCCATCCTATGGAATACTTCCCGGATTTGGGGTTCATACAAGCGGTATTCGCCAAAGAGCGTTAAGGTAAATTTTATGGTTTCGCCGTGACGGATAAATTGCATTTGATGTGCTGGGGATATCATGAAAGGTGCGGGCGGGTTGGTGCCGGTGTATTTGAAGGCGGGATTGGAAGCTGCGATACGGGGATGAAAGAATTTATCGTATAAACCGGCATCATATTCCCGTAAAGTGCGGCCGAAAATGCCGCGGAGCATGCTGCCGAGATAGCCGGGTAAGGCACTGTCATTGCGAGCTTGGAAAACGGGTTGAATTTGAAGGAGTTTCATTTGGTAATATTTTAGCCACGAATTTCACGAATTTCACTAATTTTTTCTTCGTGTCCATTCGTGTAATTAGTGGTTTGTTTTCTTGCCACGAATTTCACGAATTGCACGAATTTCAGGTTTATCCTGTGGAAATTTCACTAATTTTTTCTTCGTGTCCATTCGTGTAATTAGTGGTTTGTTTTTTAGCCACGAATTTCACGAATTTCACGAATTTCACGTTTATCCTGTGGGAATTACACTAATTTTTAGAGGGTTTATTTAAATTGCCCGTATCCCACGTTGGTTTTGGCGCCGATGCCGAGGTCTTGGAGAATGTCTTTGAACAAGTCTCTTTTGTTGTCGGCTGTTATTAGCGTATTTCCGTTTTCATCCCTGAAATCCCGCAAAATAAACTCAAAGCGGAAGGTTACGCCCGGCATTACTTTGAGGAATTGAATGGGATTGGGATTTTTTAAGGGATTATAATTGCCATCCTTATCTTTATGCGGCGTGATATAATCGTTGCCCAATAATTTGTTTTTAACCTTTACCGGAAAGGCGTCCAGAAAAACATCCCTTTGGTGCATAGGAAGATAATCCCAAACATTTTTACCGTTTTTTTCTATATATCCTTTGCCTTCGAAAATATGCCATACAATTCTAGGTAAGGCTTTTCCCGTTTCTTTTGCCGGTTCCCAAAGTTTTTCCATTTTTTCTTTGGATGTCATTGAGTTATTTTCCTCTTTTTTATCTTCTTCTAAAATAGATTTGAGCAATTCTTTTACATAATTCCCATTTGCTTTTTCAAACGCACTTCGCAACACACCTTTTACCGACGATCCGGGGATTACCGGCAGGCCGGTGGTGTGGTCGAAGTAGAAGCCCAATGACGCATCACCGCGGGCTTTGGTATAATGGGAATATCCGCTTCCCACCAAAAGACCGGGATAAATGGTGGTGAGCTCGATAGGATCGATATTACCTCGTTGGGGAATAGGTTCCAGGTCGGCGCCGTAGATAATTTTATAAAAATCATCAAACGGCGATTTTCCCTTGTCGGAAATTTTAAATTTGAGTTCGCCGTTTTCAATGGCTAGTTTATCAAGAATTACCCATTGTTTATACAAAAGTTTGTAAAACAACAAACCGGTATTGGGACTAATAAAATCATTCCAATTCATGACTTTTGTTTTTTGGATTTGGGAAATATGCGTATGGCCAATTTCAGGGCTACAATTAACCGGTAAATATCGTCGGTTAATTTGTTTAATTCGGCTTTATTCTGGGCTTCTTGGGCTACTTTATCCGTTGTGTTATCAACCGGCTTGACCAAATCTTTTACTTTTTTAAGTAATTGCTCGTCGGAATTAAGCATTCCTTCCTTTTTAAGCAATGCTTCGAGCACTTTTACTAACTTTTCCCTTCCTTCGCTTTCGCCTTTTTGGGAGAAAAATACAAGGGTAGGCAACAATCCGGCCGAGATGACCGATGCACCGAAGGAGGAGATGTAGCCGTTCATTTTTTCGGAAATTTTTCCGTTTTTTGCCAAATGCTTTTCGGCCACTTCAATGGCACCGGGAATGTATTTTTGAATATTTTTCATTGTTCCTGATTTTGGTTATTTGTATTGTCTTGTATTTCAACAGGATAAAATTTCGTCAAGCCGTAACCGATACTGGCGTTTCCACCGATTTGGATGATGTCTTGTTGTAAATGCTCTTGAAATTCATTGATAGTTTTCGGTAAATCCTCCAACCATTTTAAATCTTTTTCTAATTTAGTAAGTAGATCTTCTAATTTTTTCTTTTCATCCTTTTTCGCCATTTCCAACTTTCCTTTTAGTTCATTTATTTTATGTTCAACAGCTTTTTTTCTTTGATTAATTTCTTCATCGGTAGGCAATCCGATAAATGTCAGAAATACGGTTTGATGCGGCACCACTTCTTCATACCACAAATTTTGGCTGATGCCGTTTTCCAAATGATTGCGGGCAATCACCGGAAGATTTTGCGTAACGGTGGCAAAGTCTTCATCGAGGAGTATGGCTATTCTCTTGTGAAATAAATCTTTATCATCTTGATTTTTTAAAGGATTTTGGTAATCATTTTTCTTCTCAATTTTAATATCTTCCAAATACACGTCATAAGTGAGACTACCTTGTTGATGATATAAAGCGTTATCCAAAGCGTTATCCGGGGAAAAATTGGTGTTAAAAATGTCTTTTCCGGTCAGCCGCTCAGCCTTTTTGTTGAGCATTTCCAGTTGTGCCTTGTTCAGCGCCATGACAAAGCGTTGAAAATTGCTTCGCACGGGAATGGCCACCAAATCGGCTTCGAGGAAAGTGGCCAGTCCGGGTTCGGACGGTTCGTCCTTGCTCTTACTTTCTTTGCCGAAAATGGTATCGACCAATTCGGAGCTTTTCTCTTCGAAATGTTCGCGTAGCGCACCTTTCAAACTGGATGCGTTAATGGTGGGAAATCCCGTGACCGGGTCACGTTGTATGAGTTTGTCCACGATACCGTAATTGGCATCGCCACTGCCGACATGCATATTGGTCAGCACCTGAATGAAGTAAGGGTAATATTTCATGGTTGTTAATTTGTTTTGATTGAAATGAATTGATTGAAACCGATTGTATTTTCTTTTCCGAAATCCTTCAAATGCTCTTCCATCTTCTCTAATTGGTCATTTGAAAGGAAATACATAACCGAACCGCGCAGGAGAAGGTTATAGCGCTCCGAACGTTCGATACCGTCGGGAGTTTCTTTTCCTTTAAAGGCCGTATAAGTACCCGTTTTGTCCACTTGTGTTTTTAAATTCCTAAAACTCACATAATCCGTAACGGCAAAGGGTATGTCATCTTTAATTTTAATTTTTCCTCCGTCCATAAAGCAATCGCTAATACACAGGATGTAGGGAACGGGACGCTTGTAACGCGGAGGAGGCGGTTGCTTCGCCGGCTCCTTATTCAATTTTTTTATTTCTATTTTAAACATTTTTCGCTCGGCGCCCATGGGAAGGAAAACGGGGGATGTTATTTTTTCTAAATTTTCGTCATTAATTTCCGCATTTACGGCAAAATGCCATCCGGGTGCCAAGCGGGCGGTTTTGATTTTGTAAAATTTTTCGGCCGGGTCGTCGCCGCGGTGCCGCTTTTCAATACCTATACGGGAATGATAACTTATCAAATTGCTCAAAGGAATGGTTTGACTTTTGGCATTGTATAAATAAGGTTGCACTAAATTGCCATGGTCTTTGGCATTGTAGGTCTTGTTTCGATAACACAGTTGAAATTCATCATCATTTCTTGCCAATTTAAACGGATAATCCATCGGGCCGAAATACCAAGGAATGGTTTTGCCATTTTTATCTTGAATGAAATATAAAGGAGAAATGGATTTGATTTTTCCGAAATTCTGTGTATTTCCGGGGTAAGAAAAACTTTTTTCTCCGATAAGGTCTTTTGCTTGTGTTTTGTCGGTGATTCGTTTTCCATCAAATGCCTCGGGATGTAACAAAAGCATGAGATATCGGATCATGCCCAGAATTCCGGTTTGTTGCGGATAGGGGCGCGATACGGTGAAGTAGTCGGCTACAGGGACGCCGTTCATCAGGCGGTGTTTTTCACCGCCGAAAAAATAATCGCTTACGGGAGTGAATTGTATGCGGTAGTGTGCCATAGCATTAATTTTTGGAGTTGATGAATTGAATGTAACGCAATACGGTGAAGAGAATATCGCGGACTTGGCGGTTATCGGGATAGTCGTTGGCCACTTTGCGGCTCAGATCCGTAAAATGTTGAATAAAGGATTGCTTATCCTTATGGATAGGTTCGTTAAAGGAATTTTCCATAAAATCTTCCAGCCGGTTCATCCGGGCCGCTTGAATAAAGGTGGTAAAGAACAGGTCGTCTTTCAGGCGGTGAATGAGGCCGGTCAGGATTTCTTTATCCTTTGATTTGTATGCATGGATCATTTCGTGCAAAGCGGTAAAGGAACAGGTTTTGCCTTTTTCAATCACGCATTCGGTATATTGTCCGCTGTGTTTTTGGAAGCGAAGGGCGATGCTGTTTTTACACGGCGTTTTTTTGGCTTTATCATGGAGTAATGAGAGGGCAATTTTACGCACTTCTCGGATCGGATGCTTGGCATAGGCCATCATAATGCCATAGGATAAAGTGGGCGTGGTGACTTGTTGGTCCATAGCCAATTCCCCCAATGTATCGTCGAAGGCCTTGTCAAGTTTTCGGAGCAAATCGAAAACGGTTTGAAGTTCGCCTTCTTTTACCGAAGCAATGGGAAGGTAAGCCAAAATGTCCTCGCCACCGAGATAGATACCGCTCCCGCCGAATTCCCGGATAATTTCTTCCGCTTGTTGGCCGAAAGTCAATAGAGCGCGGGAGAAATCTTTTAATTTGCAAGAGTCGTTGCCTATACGTTCCAATAATTTTCCGATGTTATCGCCATCGGCATACAGGACGGCAAAATACTTATGGTACGGCCGGATATGGAGTTTGCATTCATCCTTTTGTTCCAATTCGTCGATAAAATCGATGTCTTCGTCGCATTTGGGATGTTCGCCCAGATGACCGACCGGTTCCTTTCTATGACAATTTTCCATTTTTGATACCACTTCATTGTATGCTTCGGGACATTTTTCTTTTAGTTCCGAAGTGGCTATTTCCGGGATGGAAAGAAAGCGTTTGTGCTTATTGGTGTTTCCGCTAAAAGCATCTTGGACGATGATACTGTTATGACTTAATTGTGCGTCCAAATAATCCAAAAGCGGGCTGGGGTCATCATGTAAAGGGAAGTTTTGTTGGAGTTCCGCTTGGTCCAGGTGGCGGTTGAGTTCGAGTAAAATATTTTTATCATTTTCCAGGTTGCTTTCAATGATGTGGATGTTGAGGTAATTTTTTAAATATTCTAATGCATTACCATTATTAGTGATATTTTCAATATCATCCGCAATTTCTTTTAAAATCTCATCGATAAATTCTTCAAGTTTGACCATTACATTCCCTTCAAAATAAATCCTGTCGGCATAGAGGCCGGCGCCGTGGCGGGATTGAAATATTTTTCCATCGTAGGGTAGGATGGTGGTTAATCCTTTTTCCTTGCATTTTTCCATGATTTTTTTGGTGAGGTAGCTAAAAAAATAGCTGGCGGCCCAAGTAGCCCGTGTGCGTTTCACACGGTTAATGGTTTTGTATATGGGACCTAGGGTGAGGGCGGTGTATTTCATTTTTTTCATTTTATTTCGATTTTATATTTATTATTACCTGTAAAGTTTACAACTTCAAATGTATTGCCCAAATGCTTATGATATTCAGAAATTAGATCCAAAAAGTCAAATATCTCATTTGGAGTTTCTAACTGTTCGATTTTACCATTTCCAATAAAATCAAATTTATAATCGGAGACTAATTGTTTATTTTTTTGCAAATATTCATCATCAATTAAAATATAAATTCGCCATTCATTATTTATTTTGATTGGTTTATAAAGAATGGGGGATTTAATCCTTTGGATTTCTTTTTCATTGGTATCGATGCTTACTTCTACCTCATATTTAGGCAAAATTCCTTTTGGATTACAAGGATTTCTTTTCTTAGTAAATCTAAAATCATAAGCTAATCCTAATAATGCTCGGACGAATTTTTTTTCATGATTATTACTTTTAATGCCTAAAAACTTTTCTTTTAGCCATTTTTTATCCCATTCATAATTGTATTTTGTTAAAACATATTCACGTATAAATGCTTTTTTGTAATGACAAAAAGGTTGTCGGTTATTTTTATTATAATAGGAATAATTAATTCCCGATTTTAACCTTTGGTGATAATAATGGATAATTTCAAATATATCTCGAAAAGAAATGTTAGGGTCTATAATATAATTTTTTCCGTCCAATGTCTCTTTTTTAACAACTAGCAAATAAGGAGTATTTTTATCACTTTCTTTTTCAGTTGTGAAACTCCCAAATCCCTTACTTTGCCGTGTACCAAAATTGGTTTTAAAAAGGAATTCAGGGAAATGGTTGTCTATTTTTGTTTTTAATTTAGGAATGAAACAAGTGATAAATGCCTTAATGTCATTATAATAAGTAAAATTGACAAGTTCTTCCTTACTTTCCTTACCCATGTTAGCAAAAAATGTAGGAAATTTGGTTTCCCATTTTCTTTGCCTATTTTGCCTAGGTTCCATCCATACATTTGTGTTTTTTTCTTTCGCCTCAATCCTCACCTTATAATCCAAAGCCAAATGTTCCTTTCCGTCGTTTATAAACCAATGTTTAAATTCTTCTTTGGGCACTTCTTTTTCTTTACCGTTTTTTTGCACTATTTGGGTAAGCCCTAATTTTTGGATTAAGAATCTATCCAACTTAGGCTTTAACTCCGTGGCGCGGAGGGTGGCGCCGTCCTGATCGTGCTGGAAGTGAATCAGGGGCGTGTGCTGTTTGAGGGTGAATTCCAATTTATATTTGCTCATGATACGGAAATTTTTAATTGCATTAGAAATTCGCGAATGTTGGTAATTTTAAGGAGGGGGCAGGCATATAGTCAAAAAGTTTATAATATGATATAAACTTTTTCCATTTTGTTGAAAGTTTATAATGTGTTATAATTTTTTGCATTGTCAATGATTTTGGGTTATAGCTTAATTATTCATTTTTTAAACTGTGGAATACAGCATCCTTTACAATACATAAAACATAATGTAAAAACCACCATGATTATAAACCATATTAAAAGAATTTTTAGTCCCGTGATTTCTTTTTCGTATTTCTTTTTATGATTATTTGTAATGACTACAAACACCAATCCTAATAAGAATGCCGGAATCCAAAACCACGGAGCATTAAGTATGTTCCATAAATTGATGGATTCTCTACCGGTAAAATAATTCATTCCCAAAAAACCGGTCACCAACATAGCCGGTAAAAACAGGGTAGCCAAAATCGTATGCATTCGCATTTCCTTCTTTTCCTCCTTGTCCGCAATCATCCCGGCGAAGGCGTTGAGTTCGGCGATTTCATTGTCCAAATCCTTAACCTGTTCTGGAATGCGCATGATTCGTTGCATCATGTTATACATTTCGATTCCTTGTTCTTGGGGCGTTATTTCGCGGAAGTATATTTTGTTGACAAACAGAATGTAATGTTTATACAGGTCTTCGATTTTCTCGATGGCTTTATCCATATCTTCGCCGTCGCGGTGAATCAGATCCGATACATGGGTTACTTCGTCCGAAAAGCTCACGATGGTAGCCCGTTGCAAGAGGGAGAGTTCGGTCATTTTGTAATACATGGTTTGAAGGTGGTGGATAAGGAAAGCCGGCGCCGATTTACCCGTTAGCATTACCATACTATAACGGGATATTCCGTAGAGCGTGCCTTCATCAATCCAACGTGAATAGGTATGTTTTTCCAAATATTCCGGGAGCTTCAGACGATTATTGAAAGTTCTCCAAGTGTCGATAAAAACGTAATTATGCCAAAAATTGCTTTGCGTGTAGGCATATCTACATTTTCCGTTTATTCGCCTTATTTTTTGGAGGGTTTGAATTCGGGAATTATTACCATACCAGCTTATGACATACATTCTATCATCATTCAAAGCCGGACGGAGATAAACTTTAAAAGAGGAATCTTTTTCTAAGCATTTTTCATTTTTTTCATCTTCTTTTTTGCATCCTACTTTTTCGTGGGTGAGGAAAAATTTTTCGGGAAATAAGACCTTGATAAATTCCGGTAAGAGAAAAGGACCGTGCTTAAAATTACCGGCACAATAATATTTGGAATAATCCTCCAAACTTCCGGGAATCCTTTCATTATTCCGGCTTAACCAAATGGCTTCGGGAAGTTCGTTGTTTTTTACACAAGGAAGCCATTCTCCGGGCGGGGTGTTTTCTTTTCCGGTTTTTATGCCTTCATCTCTCAGGTTTAGAAAAGGTGGATATAATCTTCTTCCGAATTTATTGATGCGCAAAATATCCTGATAGAAACGGTGTTTCTTGTTCCTTAAATGAAATGATAGAATGCCTACGCCTGTACTGTAAAGGTTTAAAATAATGCTGTCTATTTCCAATGAATAAACTTCGCCTTCCGCTTTAATGTTATAAAACATGCGATTGCCTTGGGAAATATCCGCCGGTTTGTATTCGTAATGACGAATGAGTTCTTCGTTTTGTAAATTGGTGGAAGTGCGTAAACTTTTATGCAAATCGTAAAGAATTTCCCTGACGAAATCAAAAAAGTAATTGTATTCGTTATAAGTACTTCCGTCGGTTAACTTATAAGGTTTTCTTTCCCAAGGAGAAGTTTCGTCCGTAATAAGTAAATTCTCGAATTCTTTAAGATTATATTTTTCGTTCAAACGGTCGTTTTCATCTTTATTCCATAATTGCCATCTGAAAGGGAAAAGAAACACATGATAACTATACATTTCTTCTTTCTTAACCTTATCCAAGTCGGGTTTATTCTTCCTGAAAACCTCCTTCCATTCTCCCAATAAATTCTCCGCTCCCTTTTCTTTCACATATTTTGGCGTAAATCCAAAATACCCGCAATCTTTCGCTCCACCGAAAAAAGCCCGGCTGTTCCCATTTATGTCTTCTTGGATTTCGTCTTTGTATTTTTCAAAAATTTTTGCCGGGATATAGCCGGAATATTGAAATTTGTTCCCATTGTAAAAGATAATTTTGATTTTCTTTAATTCCCGGGCGCAATCTTTCAGCGTGTTTTTTTCGCCGTTGTCTTTTCGTGTGTTAAGACATTCATCCAATTTTTTAAAAAAGAACGCATCCGTGTAAGGCGTGAAACTTCCGGCATTTTCGGGTAATTTCCAAATGAACAATCCGCTTTCTCTATCCTCTTTCGGCGGGTTTTCCTTCAAATAGTTCCGGGCTTCGGCAAAATCCGTTTCCGTCAGCCCTTGCGCTTCCCCGTCCTTGCGGCGGATGTTTTCGATTTCGTCTAGGGAAAAACCTTCATCAAGAAGTCCGGGAATATAAGCTTTGTCGTTTACGGCCACTTTCTTTTGCCAATCGGTTAATTCTAGGCCCAACAATTCTGCCACTTGTTCGATGGAAGCGGGCTTGCAACGTTCGTAGTTGTGGTGGTCGATGTCGATAATGCGGGGGTGTTCCGGTTTGTTCTTTTTACCTAATAATTCGACGCCGATGACTTGTAAATCTTCATCTTTTTTAAGGAGTTCTTCAATCCGGGAGGTATAAAAATCCCACTGCGCATTATTCCATGACAATCCCGCATTTTCAAAAGGAATATGGCGTTCTTCCAAAAGTTTTTGAATTTCTTTCATCTCCAAATCGGCACCGCCGAGAAGGAAGTGGAATTTTTTTCTCATCGCAATACCAAAAAAAAATTGAGTTAACTTATTCTAATTATATGTTCATGATCTTCACCAATGGGATAAACGCCGTCGATTTTTATCATATTGTTATCGTTAGCCGTATTTCCAATGAATATTGTTTGCACAAAATCTTCATCGAATGTATGAATTATGAATTGCCCCGTTCCGTTTGTATCTGTGGTTCCCGAAGTTCGTTCTTTATAATGGGTGACTATGTGAATATGCTTGCTCAAAGGATTGTTCTCCGAGTCGATTAATTTAACGATGAAAGTAAAATCTTTTTTCTGAGGGGTTTCCAAATATTTTTCCGGTTCATCCAACGACAAATGCGCTTCGCGATAGAAAGCCGTTTGGATTTCATCACTAATGCTGTCGGGATAAGTGGCCACATCAAAGCCTTTTTCAATAGCTTTGTTAAAAAAGCGAATTACTTCCGACGTCAGATCGTTGATTTTATTTACGAGGGTGTCCAGTTTCTTGGAAAGTCTCCGGATCTTTAATTTCATGTTCCACATTTGCAATAATGTAATAAAAAACATACCGAATAAAATTTCGAAAATGTATAAAACAATGGGAATGGCATCGAAAATTCCGAATCCCACTTCTCGAATGCCCCCTTCAATTTCCAATTTTACCCGCCAATAAGCCAATGCACTAATGATAGCGAGCAAAATAAACGTGCCAATTATGCCCCACAAAAAGTGGGTATTGGCTTCATTGCGAATACGTTCCCGGATTTCTTCGTCCGTTAGAGCGTCATTTTGCGGGTTGCTTCTGTATTCGCTAAATTTTATATCTTGAATGGATTTTATTAGCTTTTCGGCCAACCAATGCGACAATTGCAGTCCAACCAGAAAAAAAGCGGCGGCTAAGGCCCAAGGCGCCCATGGAATAATTACCTTATAAATCTCCATACTAATTACAAACTCCACTACGGCAACTATCAAAAATAGAATACTCACAAACGTAATGGGTGCATTGGCGAGATTTTTTCGCCAAATTTCCAGTCGTTCTTTGATCTTTTTTAATGATGATAATGTCGCTTGCGCTTCCGATACCATTTTGGTGGTTTGTCCGGCTAATTCGTCTGCATTTTTGTAGTAAGTTTGTGCTTGGTTAAGTTCTTTTGGCATATCGGTAAGTTTTTTTAAGGAATCTTCATAAAATAATTTACAAACCCGTCTACGGATTCAAATTCATCGGTGTGACAATTCTCAAACATTTTCTTATCTTTCCATCCGACAAGGAATAATCTTAATTTCGGATTACATCTAAAACGAAGCGGTTCTTTCAGCTTAAATGCATCGTGAATTCCATCACTGATAACAACAATTAAGATTTGATTGAAATTCGCGTATGTGGGCTCATTAATTTTTTTTCGCAAATGCTCGAAAAAAGTCTTTATGTCCGTTAAATCCTTCCCCCGGTAAGGTTTGTAACCCGATACTTTGGACCGTATAACGGATTGGACAAAATCATGAATTTTATCTTTATTTTTACCAATCAGTTGCTTGTTGTGCAACAAAATTTGGTCGTTTTGTTTTTTGATATGCGCTTTTTGGGTTAATAATGCACCGGAGGGAATTTTTTTCAAGGGTTCGGGACAATCGATCACCAGAGGATAAAAATTCTGCTCTTGCGGTGACGGGTTGCCGATAACAAGCACATCTATTTCTCCACAGTATTTATTATTAAATGCATTGAAAATTTTCTCATAATGATCGGCTGTCATCTTTTTTTGATTCTTAGTCGATCCCGAACGGTCCTCGGCAATAATCAGTAAAACTTTTTGTTTGAAATCCGCCGTTTCCGAAACTTCATTGGTTTCTTTACCACCCGAAGAACTTTTGTCCGAGGATACGGTACATCCGGTTGGTGTCGCAAGAATCATCAACAAAATATAAAAATAATATTTTTTCATATAAATTTTTTGCAACAAATATAAAAATATTTGGTTAATATAGCAATTAAATACGAGCTATAAACGATTTTTTGATGTTTGATTGGTCGAATCTTAAAAAAAAACTTTAATGATATACCGGAATGCTGTACAAATAATACAAGTTTTTAGAACAAGAAAATGTCATCTGAAAATCCATAATGAACAAAAAATACAAAAGAACATTTCCCGTTTTCCGCACTATTTAGCCGTAATTTTTTAACTGTCGGGAAATCAACATTTTAATGATTTTCGGGTGTTTCGGAATCTTTTGTTTTTTTCCTTTTCGTAGACAATAAGATTTTTAAAAATCCGCCCCACGGCGGATAGGCGTGTTGGCCGGCAAAAATGCGGGCCGGCTGCGGGCGGGAATTTCCTGCCATGTTAGAAAATCACCAAAGTGCTTGTCATTTAATTCCGAAGGAATTTTGTCTTTTGCCAGATTTTCTCATGGCAGGAAAGGGCGCAAGGAAGCATATTTTTGCCTTGATTTTTTGTTACTTTTTCATCAAGGAAAAAGTAAAAAAAGAAA
>JAMONI010000103.1 GCA_027065935.1 Flavobacteriales bacterium
CCGTGCGAAAAAAACTCCTCTACCGGCCCGTAAAGGATAACGTATGGCTCTATTCCTTGGAAGAGGACAATCCCCTGTCCTGCAATCTTTTGAAATGCTGAAGTTAAATATTTCAAATGACAAAAAACAAAATATTCCGTTACTCAATAGTTATATTAATCTTAAGTGCTATATTATGGACCGCCAAAATGATTTCTTTCAATGCTTTTATCATTGTTTTGAGTATTATCACGGGCAGTCTCATTACGGAGTGCGTTTTTCGTCGGTTTAAGTTCAAAAATAAAACTCATGATTTTTTATAATCCGAATATTTTCCTTTTTAAACTTTTACGGAACTGAACGCAAATTGACAAATTATCAACAAATAATGTTACTTGGCAAGCACTACACACTTTATTAAAAAGGAGCAAAAAATACTTTCTTTACAAGCATCTATAAAAATGGCAATTCTTCCGGTAAAGCAGGAAAAACCGGAAAAATTTGGAATTTAATTCCAAAAAAGGTAAATTTGTATATGATTCAACGCGAAGCGGAAAGCAGATTACGTTATTTGGCGACCCATTTTAAGGCGGTGGCGGTCATCGGTCCCAGGCAGTCCGGTAAAACCACCCTGGTGCGGCAAATCTTTCCGGACAAACCTTATTATTCCATGGAAAACCCCGACATCAGACAGTGGGTAACGGAAGACCCGCGTGGCTTTCTGCAATCCGTTTCCGGTGGTGCCGTTTTGGACGAAATTCAGCATGTGCCCGCTCTTTTTTCTTATCTGCAACAAGTGTTGGACGAGGCACCCGGAAAAGGCCGGTTTATCCTTACGGGTTCCAACAATTTCCTGATGCAGGAAAAAATCTCACAAAGCTTGGCCGGGCGGGTGGCATATCTCGGTTTGCTTCCGTTTTCGTTGCGGGAAATCCATCCGATCGTGCAGCATTGGGACGACCCGAAACTCATCTGGAACGGTTTCTATCCCCCCATTTACGACCAACATGTCCCTCCCCGCGATTGGATACAAAATTATATCCAAACTTACATTGAAAGAGATGTACGTCAGCTTAAAAATATCCACCGACTGTATTTATTCGAGCGTTTTATCCGCCTTATGGCCGGGCGGACCGCCACCGAATGGGTAGCGCATGTTTTGGCATCCGAAACGGGAGTGGATACCAAAACCGTTCAATCCTGGGCAGGCGTGTTGATGAACAGTTTTTGACGTTTCAGCTCCCGGCCTATTTCAATAATTACCGAAAAACCATCGTGAAGCGGCCTAAAATTTATTTCTACGATACGGCTATCGTATGTGGCCTGACCGGCATACGCCGTCCCGAACATTTGCAATGGCACCCGGCCTACGGACAAATTTTCGAAAGTATGGTGACGGCCGATATCATGAAATATTTTCTCCACCGGGGCGTGCGTCCTCCGATCTACTATTGGCGAGATAAAACGGGGCATGAAATAGACTTGATCATCGATACGGACAAAGAACCGCTGGCTGTGGAAATCAAAAGCGGACAAACGGTAAACCCCGAATGGTTTCGACATTTAAGGTACTGGCATAAACTCACCGGAAGTTCACGTTCGTATCTGCTGTACGGCGGCACCCGAACCATGACCCGAGGCGCCACTCATGTCATTCCATGGCGGGAATTTGTAAGACATTTGGACCGGTATATACCCGGCCTAACTTAAGAACCGGAAAAATTTGGAATTTAATTCCAAAAAGAGAAATTAGGCGGCGAAAAAAGATTATATTCTGAAGGATTATGAATTAAAGAAATACCTAAAATTTTCATCCGGCCGGAAGTATTTGCGCTTTTTTTGTGATGCTTCCCCCGTCCAAGCCGACATCAATTGGAACGGGCGGATGTGCAACGGCGGTCACGGCATTTGCTATGTGAAAAAAAACGCAAAACTTACTACGCACGCCCTTGTTTACTACGATAAAAAATATAACGAACCGGTTATCCGCATCCCGCAAGACCAAATGACCCGAGCCGTGCGTAAAAAACTCCTTTGTTCTCGAAAAAAACGGAGCGCATTTTTTAACTGATAAATTTCGGATACCGATACCGCGCAGTAGCCTTTCCGTATCGAATTCAAATAACCTGCACTTCTCTTTCGAGCCGGATGCCGAACTTATCGTTAATATCACGAATGATTTTTTCCGACAGTTCGTAAATATCTTCACCGGAGGCGTTACCGTAATTCACCAGGACCAAGGCCTGTTTGAAATGTACGCCCGCATCACCTTCGCGGTAACCCTTCCATCCGGCCTGTTCTATCAACCATCCGGCGGGAATTTTATAATGGTTTTCCGAAATTTTATAATGAGGCATATCCGGGTGTCGGGAGGTTAATTTTTCGAATTGTTTCAAGGAAACCACCGGGTTTTTAAAGAAACTTCCCGCATTACCGATTTCGGCCGGGTCGGGGAGTTTGCTACGGCGGATATCCACTACGGCATCGAAAACATCTTTAATCGTCGGCTTGTCGATATGATTTTCGGTAAAATATTGTTGTAATGCCCGGTAACCGGTTTCCGGTGCGCCGTTTGGAATCAGTCGCAATCGAATACGATAAATGAAATAACGATTTTTATTTTCCGGCCGTTTAAATAAAGAGTCCCGGTAACCGAATTGACATTCTTCATTGGAAAACACACGATAACGTCCGTTCGTCAAATCGAATGCTTCGCAAGAGATCAGCACATCCTTTATTTCGCGCCCGTAGGCCCCTATGTTTTGCACGGGTGCCGTTCCGGCTTTTCCGGGAATCAAAGCCAAATTTTCTATGCCGGAAAGATTTTGCTTCACACTTAACTCCACCACATCATGCCAATGCTCGCCGCCTGCAATATCCCATATTTCATATTCGTCCGTTTGTTGAACCATTTGGATACCCTTTATTTCATTTCGGACCACAATTCCATCAAAATCGTTGAGAAACAACACGTTACTTCCTTCGCCGAGAAACAAAATTCTTTCGCCGGGAAATTTTTCTTTTAAACTTTCCAGTTGTTTCACCCTATCGACAGAAGTCAAATATTTTGCCTTTACATCAATGCCGAAGGTGTTGAAAGAACGTAATGAAATATTTTCTTGTATTTCCACTTATCGCTTATTGTAGGTATCGAGCGCTTTTCGTAAAATTTCGACCGAACGCGCCAAATCCCGGGTGTTCAACACATAAGCAATGCGCACTTGTTTTTTGCCCAAAGCTGGATTGGAATAAAAACCGCTGGCGGGCGCCACCATAACCGTTTCCTTGTTGTCATGA
>JAMONI010000104.1 GCA_027065935.1 Flavobacteriales bacterium
CGACGCCATCAGAAAAATTAACCCTAAAGGCTTAGGCTCACGTAATGAAGCGCAAGAAATCCTTGCCCGTGCAATCAAAGACCCGTTTTTGGCGGGTTTTTTATTAAAAAGTTTGAAACGGACCGGCTCGGGATTCCGGTGGTCGCATAATTGGGATGTGTTGGAAGAAAATATGGAAGAAGTCGGACAAGCACTACCGCCTTACAAGGTTTCCGAAAAACCCTTTTTATTTGTCAGAGGAAAAAAATCGCCCTACATCACCCCCGAAGATTATCCCTTAATCAAAGCACACTTTCCCCGCTCTTCCGTGCTGGAAATTGCCGAAGCCGGACATTTGGTCCATCTGGACGCTCCCGAACAACTTGCCGCAGCGGTGACGAATTTTTTAAGATAAGATTCTCCGAAAACAAATCAATGAATGTTTTATACACTTTACGTATCTTTATAAAAAATTTTATATTGCAAAAAATATCTTTTATGAAAAAATTGATTTTTACATTCGTGCTTATCCTGTTCGGTTTCTCCGCTTTTGCCGGAGGGTATCGGGTTGCTTTGCAAGGTGCAAGGATGTTGGGAATGGCACATGCCGGAACGGCTATGTTCTCCAATGCCGAAACCATGTTCTTTAACCCTTCCGGTGCGGCCTATTTGGACGGAAATTTTCATTTTTCCTTCGGAATGAGTTTGGTTATGTCGAACGTGAAGTATCAAAACGAAACTTATCTGTGGACCGCCCGAACCCAAAATCCCGTCGGAACACCCTTCTACTTGTATGCCACTTACAAAGAAAACGACCACCTCTATTTCGGACTGGCGGTTTATACGCCTTTCGGTAATTCCGTTAAGTGGGAAGACGGTTGGGCCGGGGCACATTTAGTCAATCACATTTCTCTCAAAACCATCTATTTTCAACCCGCCGTGATTTACAAGTTCAACGAATATTTTTCCGCTTCCCTGTCCTTTATCATGGCTACCGGAAGTGTGATTTACAACAAGGACATCAACCGCTTCATGACCGATTACGACGGCAACAAAACCGACATCACCCTCCAAGCCGAAGGAATTACCGCTTCGGGATACGCCTTGTCATTAACCGTTAAACCCGACGATAGAGTTAGTTTCGGACTGCATTACCGCTCCAAAGTACTCTTTAAAGCCCGGTACGGCAAAGCCGTTATCAATGACCGACCGGACTTCTTTCCCGAAACCGACGCTTTCTCCGCAACTCTGCCCATGCCCGCCGAATTAAGCGTGGGCGTTGCAATTAAACCGCTTAAAAATTTCACGCTGGCCTTCGATATCAACCGCACCTATTGGTCGGTGTATGAAAGTTTGGATATCGACTTCAAAACACGCCTGCCCGACAACAAAATGCCCAAAAATTGGAACGATACTTACACCTACCGCTTGGGAGCCGAATATCAACTCGGTGAAAAACTCCTGTTGAGAGGCGGATATTATTATGACCAATCCCCCGTTCCTTCCTCTTATTTTTCGCCCGAAACCCCAAGTTTGAACACGAACAACTATACCTTCGGATTTACGTATAATTACAATAAATTTGCTTTTGATTTCGCCTTGCTATACGTCAACGGCAAAGAAAGAACCGATTCCTACGATTATTATAAGGAAGGACTGAGCGCACCCCGGTTCGAGGGAACCTACGTTTCCAACGCCATCATTCCGTCATTCGGTTTTAATGTCAAACTTTAAAAAAACAAACCACCATGAAAAAATATTTCGCACTTATCTTTTTATTGGCAACGCTCGTTTTTACGTCCTGCGAACCGCAGTTCGATAATCCCGTTGATCCCGACAACCCCGAAGTAACCTCGGGTAGTGCGGATTTTTCCCGTTACGTGGCGGTAGGCAACTCCCTTACGGCCGGATACAGCAACGGAACC
The DNA here is from genome assembly GCA_027065935.1 of Flavobacteriales bacterium. Taxonomy (GTDB): domain Bacteria; phylum Bacteroidota; class Bacteroidia; order Flavobacteriales; family Flavobacteriaceae; genus JAADED01. Next base: position 1,905 of record JAMONI010000104.1, read on the forward strand.
TTGTATAAATCGGGACAGGAAAACTCCTTTCCCAAATTACTGGCCGACCGTATGGCCGAAGCGGGTGGAGGTAACTTCACGGTTCCTTACCTCGAAAGCGATCCCGACAATATAGGCGGAATGAAAGCCGCAGGTCAGGTCATATTGCAACCGCGATTGGTAATCGATGCCGGTGAAGGAAAAGTGGAACGCATTAACCGGACGCCCACGCAGGAACTAGTTCCCAATCCGGGCCCCTACGGAAACATGGGCATTCCCGGCGCCAAAATCTTTCATTACGTAGCACCCGGATACGGCGATCCCGCCAACCTGTTGCAAGGCCGTGCCAATCCTTATTACGTGCGTATCGCTTCATCAGCCAACGCGAGCGTTTTTCAAGATGTTCTGTCCCAACAACCCACCTTCTTCACCTTGTGGTTGGGCAATAACGACGTGCTGTCATACGCCACTTCAGGCGGCGCAGGCACCGACCAAACCGGAAACCCCGATCCTGCAACTTACGGACCTAACGATATCACCGACCCTAACGTCTTCGCCTATATTTACAACCAAATGCTTCAGGCTCTTACGTCCAACGGTGCCAAAGGGGTGCTGATGACCATTCCCGACGTGTCGTCCATTCCGTTCTTTACCACCATACCGTATAATCCGGTACCGCTGGATGATGCAACCGCTCAAGCGCTTAATCAAGCTTACGCTCAATATAACGGCGGACTACAATTAGCTTATGCCAACGGACTCATTACCCAAGAAGAAATGCAAAAACGTACCGTGCAATTCCAAGAAGGACAAAATCCCGTGGTGATTATCGACGAATATCTGACGGACCTATCCGGACTGGGATTGCCCTCCATCCGGCAAACTTCCATGAACGACCTCATCGTATTACCTGCAGCTTCGGTAATAGGCCGGCCGGATTCCAACAATCCCGGAATGATTATGGGCGTTACTTCTCCTTTGTCGGACGAATGGATTTTGTCCGAAAACGAAATAGCCGAAGTAAGAACGGCAACGGCGCAATATAACGCCGCCATTCAAGCAATGGCACAAAATTACGACTTGGCCGTAGCGGATATGGCCGCCCGGATGGAAGATTTGATCGCCGGACTTCGTTTGGATGACAACAGTATCTACACCGCCGATTATTTTAGCGGTATCACTACTTTACCTAACTTGTTTTTCTCCCTCGACGGTGTTCATCCCAACCGGAAAGGGTATGTGATTTTGGCCAATGAAATCATCGATGCCATTAATGAAAAATACGGTGCAAGTTTGCGAAAATACGACCCCGGCTACTTTGATGCGGATATTTTGATTTTACCCTCAAACTAAAAGATATCGGAGGTCTTAACAAATGCCGAGCCGCCGGTTT
>JAMONI010000105.1 GCA_027065935.1 Flavobacteriales bacterium
TGGGAAGAGTTTAAGCAAGCGTGCAACGAATTTTATAACCACTACCGGGAAAAAGTCAAATCCGAACTCGACGAGGAATACCGGAATTATCTGGACAAAAAAGCCTATTTGACCCAACTCAAAACCGACTTGCGTGAAGGCAAATTGAATGACTTGGACTTGGAAGGCGTTAAAGAAATACTCGACAAATGGAAAAGCTTGGGACACGTGCCCGAAAACGTGCGCTACATCAATTCCAAATTTAACCGCTTTATTAACACTTTGTTCTACAAACTCGATTTGGATGAGAACGAATTGCGCATGATGCAATTCAAAAATACCGTCAACGAGTGGCTTGCCCAGGAAGATATTCAAAAAATCAAGCGGGAAATCAATTTTGTGCGGAACAAAATCAACGATATCGAAAACGAAATCCGCAATGCCGAAACCAACTTGCATTTCTTCAAAACCAGTGATGAAAACAATCCGTTGTTAAACCGCTTACGAAGTAAAATCGAACGTCAAAAAAAGCAATTGGAATTGTGGAAACAAAAGCTTGATTATTTGAATTCCATAGAATACTGACAAGTGAAACGATTTTTATTCCTTTTTTCGGTCTTATATTGGGCGGGTGCAGTTCAGGCTCAAGACGTAGATATATATCAACGCCAAAAAAACGACAATTTCGATTTTCCCGAGCGCCCCGCCCGGATGACTTTTGAAGAATACGAACTCCTTCACACGGAATTGCGAATGCAAGATATGTTTGCCGCCGCTGTTGTTCCGGGTTACGTACATTTTATCGTCAAAGAAAAAAAGAAAGCTTGGTATTTGGTAGGAATCCGAGCGGTGGGTTACGGCGGTTTGGTTTATTTATCCCTCAACAACAAATCCTTTTTCAATGTGTTGTTTAATCCCGCCGACAAGTATTTCAATAAAAATCACACCGTCGATGCCATAGTGGCCTACTCGTCGGCTATACTTATTGCGGGCGGATTTTTGTATGATTGGATTCACGGCCGATATATTTTGCATCATAAACAAACCCGGATACGGTTTAAATACAGTCCGGTAGTGGGGTTTGCCACTTCGCCTGCGGATGGAACATACCTATCGACTTGGGGGATTAGAATAAGTTTTTAAACGTAGCTACCAAAGGCGCATGATCGGAAGGTTTGATTTTGTTTTTCCTCCGTGCCCACATATCCACTTCAATATCCACCAGATGAGGTAATACGGGTTCGGTTAAGAGCATAAAATCGATTCGCATCCCTTGGTTTTTCCAAATTTTGCCCCCCTTGTAATCCCACCACGTAAATTGAGGTTTACCGGGATTTTTGTAGCGCCAAGCATCGACAAAGCCCAAGGCAATAAGCTTGTGCAACTTTTCCCGTTCTTCAGGCATGGTTCCGACGGTATCGGCAAGTAGTCCGGCGTCATACACATCAAGGGCATCGTAAGTAATATTAAAATCACCGGTCAAAATGATTTTGTCCGTTTTGAAGTTAAAATTTTGTTTTAACCAATCGATAAAGGCGTCGTACCACGCCAATTTAAACTCAAATTTTTCCGTGCCGCGCAAATCGCCGTGGGGGGCATACACATTTATGAGATGGAAGGAGGAATAACGGGCGTAAATCAATCTTTTTTCAACGTTTAAAATATCGGACGGAAAGTGGGTGAATATTTCCTCGGGAGGTATTTTGGTGCAAACGGACACCCCGTTATATCTTTTCTGTGCGTTTAAGTGACAAGTGAAACCTTCGGCGAAAAAAAAATCGTAAGGGAAGTGTGATGCTTCGGTTTTGAGTTCTTGCATACACAGGATATTCACGTCATGATTGCGGTGAGCGAACCAAGCGTCGAGCAGTTCCAAGCGCGCTCTTACGGAATTGACATTAAAAGCCGAAATTTTTGTTTTAAGCATTGGCTAAAGGAATATTTTTCATAAATTTACAAAACAAAATGAAAAGGGCTGCAATTTTCATTTTACACTTTATTATTTTCACTTCGATGTTTTCGCAATCCGGGAAGTCGAAGGAAGATTATGTTGCCCGGAAATTCGAGTATTTCAAATCACTGCCCGACTCATATTCCAAAATCGATTCCATTATAGCGCTAACCCGCTATGTTAAGGATGCCGAAAAAACCGAAGAAATACTCGATTATGCTTTGACGCTATCGTGGAACACGGCTTACACCGAAGGCTTGGCCAAAGTGTATAATTTGAAGGGGCTTTTGGAACGCAAACGAAGTAATTTTACCGAATCCATCAAGTTTCACAAACGCGCGTTGAATTTTCTCGAAAAATCGAAAGATACGTTGCTCATTATTCAAAACCTCAACAATTTGGCCAATTCGCTCCGCAAAATCAACATGGAAGAAGAGAGTTTGAAATATTTTACTAAAGCATTACATCTTGCCACCCGTATCAATCACCGGCAAAGCATCGCCATATCCCTTCACGGCATAGGCAATATTTATTCGGATATCGGAGATTTTGAAAACGCCATTCCTTTTTTTCGCAAAAGCCTCCAAATCGAACGGGAACGGAACAACAAGACGGGCATCGAATACTCTTATGCTAATTTGGCCGAAGCTTATACGATGCTTAAAATGAAAGATTCGGCGCGGTATTATATGGACCTCACCCTTAATTTGGCTAAAGAATTATACGGAAAGAACAACGCCATCGAATACAATCTGTTGGGTAAATTTTACTATACCTTCGGCCAATATGACGAAGCCATACGGGCGTATGAAACTTCCTTGAAGCAACTTGAAAATTCATCGATCAAGCGTTACATGGCCAACGGACTCATTATGCTGGGAAAATCTTATGCGGCCAAAGGGAAACGGACAAAAGCCGTGGAATTAATCCGGCGGGGACTTGATATTGCCCAAAGCATCGATTCCAAAGAAAACATCGTTCTGGGCCTTGATGCGTTGATAGAACTGGCTCTGAAAGATAAAGACTACAAAACCGCTTTCGAACTCAAAAACAAGATGGAGGTTTATGAAGACAGCATCATCAACTTGCGGACCCGGCAAAACATGGAGATTCTGAACGTCCTTTACGAAACCCGTGAAAAAGACGAGCGTATCAAACAATTGGCCGCCGAAAAAGAACGCACCCGGAAAAAATTCGAAACCAACTTTAAAATTCTCGCCATCGTAAGCGGTTTTAGTATATTGACCGTATTGCTTCTGCTTATCACCATGTATTACAAGAAAAAAGCAAGTGATATCAAAGTGGAGTCCAAAAACAAAGAAATCAAACAATATTTGG
>JAMONI010000106.1 GCA_027065935.1 Flavobacteriales bacterium
TCACTTACAGGATTGTTTTTTTTTGTCGTTTGTTACACTTTCGACCCTTCCCGAAGGCGAAGTTATGGACCTCAAAGGCCGGACCCGTCAATTTTCCGAAATTATCCGAAATAACGATAACCCCGTAATCGTTAGTTTTTGGGCTACCTGGTGTGTGCCTTGTATCAAAGAATTGGATGCCATCTCCGAAGTTTATCCCGAATGGCGGGAAGAAACGGGCGTTAAATTACTGGCCGTTTCGGTGGACGACGAAAAAACTTCACGCCGAATCAAACCTATGGTCAACGGACGCGGATGGACGGACTACGAAGTATATCACGATTACAAAGGTGAATTGCAACGCGCTTTTCACATCACTTCCGTACCCTATTTGGTGGTTATACACAAAGGAAAAATTGTTTTTAAGAAAAATTCCTATACCCCCGGTGCCGAAGAAGAACTTTACGAATTTATTAAAAGCTTAAACTAAATTATGAAACGCCCCCTGCTGATTTTCCTGATTTTTTTCTCAACCCACCTGTTTTCGCAAAACAACCTTTCCGGTGCCTATTACTCGGTTTGGCAATATTACCTCCCCGACAGCGTCACCCGTTTTTCGCCGCCCGAAGAGCGATGGCGTAGTATGAACTACTTTACCTTGCATTACAAATCGGGAGATTGGGAACTGGGCGCACAATTGGAACATTATTCACCCCAAGCCCTGCTGGGTTACAATCCCGACCTAAAAGGAAATCTCTTGACCAACTATTACGCCCGGTATCGTAAAAACCATTGGGACCTAACCGCCGGTTACGTTTTTGAACAATTCGGCTCCGGACTTCTTTTTAGAACATGGGAAGACCGGCAAATAGGAATTAACAACGCGCTATTGGGCGCATCGATAAAATACAATACCCAAAGCGTTTCTTTGCATTTTATTACAGGAAGCCCCAGAGTGGGAATGAAAATCTCCCAAGCTTCACTCGTAGGCGCCGATGTCCGGGTGGCGTTAAACCGTATTTTTGAAAAATGGCCCGATGTCCAACTGGGATTGTCGGCACTGAGCAAATACGAAACTCCGCAAACCCCGAATGTACCCGCCACGGTACAACTCTTCTCCGCCCGGACCAAATGGTTTTTGAACAACTTCGACCTGGAATTGGAGTACGTTTACAAAACCCCCGACGCCCTGTATGCCAACGGCGTTTTAGACGATCTGGTCCTTTTTGACGGCGATGCTTTTCTGATCAATGCCGGATATGCCGCCAAAGGGTTCGGCACCAACCTAAGCCTGCGCCGCAGCGAACACATTCAGCTCTATGCCGAACGCGAACTGACCGGAAATCCCTACAATATCGGCGTAATGAACTATATCCCTTCACTGACCAAACAACACGATTATTTACTCACCAACCTGTTTGTGTATTCCGCCCGGCAAAATATTTCGTTCGCCGACCAAACCGTAGGCGAAATCGGCGGTCAGTGGGATGTTTTTTATTTCTTGAAAAGAAAATCATTGCTCGGTGGAAAATACGGTACACGCATCGCCTTCAATTGGTCGCGCTGGCACGGACTAAAAGCGGAATTTATGCCGGCATTACACACGTATAAAGTCCCGTTTTTCGACCCCGGCGACCTGTATTATCAAGACATTAATTTGGAAATTAAGCGGAAGTTAAGTAAAAAACTCAAGACCGGTTTGTTGATTATGAAACAGGATTACAATCAACGAATAATCGAAGGCCACGGCGAAATACTTCATCATTTTATCCTCGTAACCGATTGGCAATACCGGTTAAACAAACGATCGTCAATACGTGCCGAAGCTGAACACCTGTGGAACAATCAATCCGAAGGGAATTGGTTGGCCGGCGCGCTGGAATACAACCTGAAGGGAAAATGGGGATTCTACGCCGCCGACCGGTATCATTACGGCAACACCAAAATTCATTATTATTCCTTAGGGATGTCCTACACCGATCAAGGCCATCGCTTTGCTTTAAGCTACGGGCGCGAACGCGGCGGATTGATTTGCGTGGGAGGTGTGTGCCGGTATGTACCGCCCAATACGGGATTACAACTCACCATGAGCTTGAATTTCTAATACGGATGGGAAAAAAGAAAAATAACCGCTCCTTTTTACGCAAGCTAATCGACCCGTACAGGTTGATCATAATCGACGAAGAAACCTTTGAACAAAAGGTGGACTTTAGTTTGTCGCGGTTAAACGTATTTGTTTTTCTGGGCGGTCTTTCCGTTTTCTTGATAGGCATCACGGTGGTACTTATCGCCACCACGCCCTTGCGCGAATATATTCCGGGATATCCTTCGGCAGCCTTCAAACGGCAAATTTACCGCTTGCACACGGAATTGGACTCCTTACGTCGTGAAATAGAAATCAGAAACACTTACTTGACACACCTGAGGTTGGTGATGACAGGGGAAATAGAACCCGAAGCCCTTGAAGAAGCCGTTGCTCACGACAGCGTTCCGGAAGTGAAAGTCGATACGGCGGCCTTGCAACCCTCCCAAGCCGACTTGTCATTACGCAAGGAAATCGAACAAAAAGAAAAATTCGTGACCGATGTGCCGTCGGATGAATCTTTCGGATTTCTTTCTCCCTTGCGCGGCATTATCAGTCAGGGGTTTGATCCGGCCCAACGTCATTTCGGTACGGATATCGTGGTAAAAACCAAAACGCCCGTCAAAGCTATTGCCACCGGAACGGTGATTTTTTCGGATTGGACGCCCGACAACGGCAAGGTTATCATCATTCAACACCAAGCACCTTGGATTTCCGTGTACAAACACAACCAAAAACTCCTCAAACGCAAAGGCGAACGCGTCAAAGCGGGTGAAGTCATTGCCATCTCGGGTGACGTAGGCACCAATTCCACCGGACCGCATCTGCATTTTGAACTTTGGAACAACGGCACTCCCGTTAATCCCGAAAATTACATTGACTTTTCCGTCCGGTAAAACTACTTTAGTTTTTCACGCCACTGCTTGACCTCTTGGGCTTCCCGGCGCGGAATAATCATCAACACATCACCGGATTCGATGACCAAATAATCGTTCAGACCCGAAAGAATTACTTTTTTCCCTTGTGTCTTTACCAAATTTCCGCCGGCATTTTTTACATACAGTTCGGTTCCTATGGCAACGTTCCGTTCGGGAGTTTCGGCCAACTGCTTATGCAACGCATCCCACGAACCCAAATCGTTCCATCCGAAAGACACGGGCAATACCCGCACGTTAGAGGCCTT
>JAMONI010000107.1 GCA_027065935.1 Flavobacteriales bacterium
CCAATATTTACAGTACGGGAGAATTTATTTACAAAACCTATCCGAATATTACCACGAACATTTATGTCAATTATTACACACAAGGTTTTGCCAAAGGCTTGACCAACAACGGTTTGTTTGACGCCGCTTTTGCCTATACGGGAAAAGATAATATCGGCTTCGACTTAACCGGGACGCCTTTCGGACGTGCATCCTTCGATTTGTATAACTTCGGCGGTTCGGCATATGCAGGTGCCACTTTCGATTATATTTTCGACGGTATGATTTTCTACAAGCCCGTAGCGGAAATGGATCTTACCGAAGGTATTCCCAATATTTATCCGCCGGAATTAAGGGATGAATATTATAAAAAAGTGATGATTATCGACGGTATCAGTTACGAACAAGCCGTTAAAGAATACAAAGATTATGTGGATGAAATCAATAGCATAAAACATTTTAAAATTCCCGAAAAAGAACGCCGAAAAATCAAAGAGCAAATCGAGCAATGGTTGATTAAATAAAGGTTTGGATCGAAAAAATGGGGTGAAAAAATCTCATTTTTCCAGCAAATTTGCATTTTAACCGGGTTAAAATGATAATTCAATGTTGTTTTTCTCGGGTTAAAATGATAATTTTGTATCAAAATTCTCGGGATGATTAAGCGAAAAAGGAAAAAAGATTTATTGCTTTCCTTAAAACGAAAGGAAATCACCGTGCTTACCGGGGCGCGGCAAGTAGGAAAAACCACGCTCATCAAAGAAATTATCCGTGAATTGGAAGCCAAAGGCGAAAAAACGCTTTATTTTAATTTGGATATCGAGCGCGAAATGGCTTATTTCCAATCACAAGAAACTTTCTTAAACAAACTCCGATTGGAATTGGGCGATGCGCCCGCTTATGTTTTTATTGATGAAATTCAACGCAAGGAAGAAGCCGGACTTTTTTTGAAGGGACTATATGATATGGAATTGCCTTACAAATTTACGGTAACCGGTTCGGGAAGTTTGGAATTAAAACAAAAAATCGGTGAAGCCCTTACGGGTCGTAAAATCCAGATATACTTACCGCCCGTAATGTTCGATGAATTTATTCAATACAAAACCGCCTATCGTTATGAAAACCGCTTGCCGCTGTATTTCGAAACCGAAAAAGAAAAGGTTGCGCTGCTTTTGAACGAATATTTGACCTTTGGCGGCTATCCGGCAGTGGTAACGGCCTCTACCCAAGAGGATAAAACCGGTATCATGCAAGAAATTTTTCAATCCTATCTGACCAAAGACATTGCTTGGCTGCTGCATGTAAAATCACCGGATAAATTTGTCAAGATGATGCAACTCTTGGCGGCACAGGCGGGTGGCTTGTTGCGATACAGCGATTTGGCGCATGATGTAACGGTTACCGTCCAAACCCTTAAAACCTATTTATGGTATGCCGAACAAACCTTTATGATCCATACGGTGAAACCCTTTTTTACCAATCCCAAAAAAGAGCTGACCAAATCGCCGATGGTATATTTCAATGATTTGGGTATGTTGCATTTCCTTCGCGGCACCTTGCCGGGAAACCTCAAAACCGGCATGGATTTTCAAAACTTCGTTTATCTCATTTTGAAAGAACAATTCGAACGTCCGTTGTCCCCCGTTAAATATTGGCGAACCAAGAATAAGGCCGAAGTAGATTTCGTTATGGTCCGGGACGGACAGGTTATTCCTTTTGAAGTAAAATTTTCTCAATTCAAAAAACCGCTCATCAGCCGTTCCTTTCGCAGTTTTATTGAAAAATACAACCCACCGCGCGCTTATGTAGTTCATACCGGCAATGAAATGCAAACAAAAATAGAAAAGACGGAGGTATGGTTTATCCCATATTGGAAATTATATTTTTTAGAAAATTAAAATCCTGGTATTTATTCATTTACATTTTAACCGGGTTAAAACGATAGTAAACCATAAAAATTCTCGTGTAAAATAAAATTTTAGGCGTTTTTGCGGAATGCAATCCGCATTTTATTCAATTTTTTGTGGAATGAAGTCCGCAATTTTTTTAAACCACAAAGAACACGGAGAAGACACGGAGAACACAAAGGTCTAATATCCACTAATTACACGAATTGCACTAATTTTTTTCTTCGTGTCAATTTCCCCATAAATCGGGACAGGCTGTGAAATTCCTGGTTCATTATTTACGGATTTAGGATTTAGGAGTTAGGATTTGGGTGATATTTAAACCACAAAGAACATGGAAAATATCTGTGAAATCTGTGTTTATCTGCGTAATCTGCGTTTAAATAATCGGTGTTTATCTGCATCACCTTTGTCCAAATAATGTAATCCTTTCCACCTTTTCCGGTAAAATGCGGCGATTAAAATCATTATTCTCCTTATTTTTGCGGAGAATATTTCGTATATTTGCCGCAAAGTCTTGAAGAATGCCCAAATACATTTACGAATACGACCAATGGCCGGATTTTACTTGGGATGAGAAAAAAATCCAAGCCCTATTGGGCAAGGTACGTTATATGCAAGGAAAAATTCTCGGAAGAGTAGGCATGTTGGGTTTCCGCGAACAAGCGGAAACCTATCTCGACAATTTAAGCCGCGATATTGTAAAATCTTTTGAGATAGAAGGCGAGAAATTGGATTTGGCACAAGTGCGCTCGTCCATTGCCCGGAAATTGGGATTGGAATACGGCGGAATGGTGCATCCGGACAGGCATCTCGACGGCATAACGGAAATGATGTTGGACGCCACGCGGCATTATGACCGCCCGCTTACGGAAGAGCGCCTGTTCGGTTGGCATGCCGCACTGTTTCCTACGGGCTACAGCGGAAATTATAAAATCGAGGTGGCGCAATACCGCAACGCTCCCATGCAAATCGTTTCGGGCGCTTTCGGTAAACAAAAAGTACACTATGTGGCACCGCCGCCCGGCCGTGTCAAACCGGAAATGGACCGCTTTATCGAATGGTTTAACACGGACCAAACCATGGATGACGTCATTAAATCGGCCGTGGCGCATTTGCGGTTTGTCATTATCCATCCTTTCGACGACGGAAACGGACGCATCGCCAGGGCTTTATCCGATATGCTATTAGCCCGCGCGGACGACAGCCCGGAACGTTTTTACAGTCTCTCTACACAAATTTTGAAGGACAGGAAAAATTATTATGCCGTTCTGCAAAAGGTTCAGCACAGCGCCGGCGACGTAACGGATTGGGTTGAATGGTATTTGCAAACTTTGTACAACGCCTT
>JAMONI010000108.1 GCA_027065935.1 Flavobacteriales bacterium
TTTTGTTTCTTTGTTTTCCGGGTTGCATTTGCGGTAACCGTGCGATGACATTTTCGGCTTCACGGGCTAATGTTTTGTATTGCGAACGGGTTTGAATGTCGGTAACTTTTCCGTTTTCGTCGATAACAAACGTGGTATATACAGAAATGATTCCGGAGGCGTTTACTTCTTCAAGTAAAGTATAATCGAACTTTTTTCTGATGAATCGGGCGATTTTTTTGCTCAGGCAGGCTTTGAGTTTTCGGTTGTTTCGTTTGTATTTTTCGCATCCCGGAAAAACGGGTGCTTCCGATATGTCAACAAAGTCCACCACCGGCACGTTATCGGTCGGAAAAGCGGTTTCTATCCGGTCGTCATATATTAGGGTGAGCGTGTCGCCGGGGAAGAGTTCGTCTATAAGGATTTCTTCCGTATTGTCGGTTTTGCCGGTCGCTTCGGTTTTTTTGAAGGTATTTATTATGCGTTTTGCCACTTTTTTTTCGGGTACCGCTTTTTTTTCCACCTCCACTTCCACGGTTTTTTCCCAGCGGTTTTCAGAAGGAGTAAAAAATTCTTCCGGCTGTGGACGGTTTTCATCATAATGCTTGTATTCCACTATTCTCCAAGCCGTAAATAACAGGATGACCAAACTCATCAACATAAAAAAAGAAGAATAGCGGTTGAATTGATGTTGCGAATGTTTTGTTTTCATAACAAACGGTTTTGTATTGGATTTTCTTTAAATAAATACACCGATAAAGAAGCTTGTGCTAAAAAATTAACACGAAAATTAAAAAAACAAAAATCATACCACAGAAAAACAACGGTGATATTTTTTACAGCATTCCGCGGTATTTCCGGTAAAACCATTCGGCGCTTATCGACAATACGAACAAAAAGAGCCAAACGGCGCGGTGGGTCAGAGGAGATCGGGTTTTGTATTGCCGGAGGAATATTTTGAACTCGCCGGATTGGGTCAGGAGTTTTTTCAAAGCGTCTATCCGGCCGGGGGTAAATAGTTTTCCTTTAGTGTTTTCGGCTAACAACCGGAGTTGGTCTAGGTTCGCCGTCCGGGCTTTTTCGGGGATTACGGGTTTTACTTCAAAATAGCCCGACTTGGTGATGTTATAGTTATGATAAGTTACGTTAAAACGGTAATTTCCCGGGGGCAATTGCCCCAAGTCGGCTGTAAAGAAAGGTTCTTCGTAAAACACGGGGATTTTTTTCGTTTTTTTTCCGGGTGATTTGAGTGTAACGCTTATGTGTGCATTGGGGTCGGGTTGCATCATGATGTTGTAGGCAAAAATTCTTATTTGCAAAGGTTCGGTTTCGGAATAGGTTTTTTTATAAGCCAATTGCAGTTGTCGCGTGCCGGATTTGCTCAACAGAAATTCGGCGGTTTTTTTTATCAAATCTTCGATATGATTTTGCTTGTTATAACGGCTTTCATAAACGTACCACCGCCATAGACCCTGCCCGAAGACGGCGGCTTGTTTGTTCCGGGGAAAAATTACCCATAAGGGCATACCGGTTTTTTGGGATTTGATTTGCGAATAATACGGAATTTCCGCCTCTTGTTTCAGCACAATATTACCGAAATAATCCGTTAGGGGCGGCAAGATGTTTTCGGGAAGTTTTTCCAATTCAAACAACCGAAAATCGGGATTTTCGTAAGCGAAATATTGTTCGTATAAATTTGTGCTTGTTTTTCTTTCAAACAAGCCGTTTCGGGCGTTTAGCGTGTTCCAATCGGTATGTTTTCCGGTAAGCCAAATCACCGGGATATTGGATTTTACCAAGCGTTCTATTTGGCGGGTTTGCGGTTGAACGGCTATAATCAAATCGTAATTTTCGTTTTCGGGCCACTCTTTTTTCACTTTGACGGAATACGATTTGTTTCGGGACAATATCCGCTTGAAAAGTCCTGCGTCGGGGTGAATTTTTCCCGTTAAAATCAATACGGATGCTTTTTTTTCGGTTACTTCGATACGAAGGGTTTTGCTATTGTCGTCGATATTTTTTTCTCCTTCAACGGGTTGTAAATACAAGCGATACCATTGAATGCCGGGTGTTGAGGCTTGCAGTTTGATTTCCGTCTTATAAAAGTTTCTTCCGGGACTGAGAATGACGTTTTCCGAATGTAAGATTTTATTATTCCGGGTAATCCGAAACCGGGTTCTAATTTCTTTATCCGTATTTTCGGCCGAAAGAACGGCTTTGATATAAAAATAATTGTCTTTGGCCACCATGTCGTTATAATCGACGCGTTCTATTTTCAGATTAACGTAACGAAGGGTATCGCCCGTAACTACGGGATAAATGCGAACATCGGGCGAAGTGATAAGGTTGGTATAGTTTTTTCCTTTTGTGTGGACACCGTCGGTAAAGATTACGACGGCGTTTTTTTGGTTGTTGTCAAAAAACGTTTCGGTTTGTTTGAGTGCCCGGCCGATATCGGTTGAGCTTCCCGGCGTATCGGGCTTGCGGGATTTCAATTCACCGGTAAAGTAAAAGGTTTGTATGTCGAATTTTCGTCTGATTTTTTCGTCATGTAAAATTTCATTCTTCAAACTGTCCGCCAATGCAAAATAATTTTCCATCGATTTACTTGCATCAACCAAAAGAAAAAGGCGGGGTTTTATTTCTTTTTCGCGGTTTTCGTAAAAAACGGGATTCCAAACAAACAACAATAGAAAGAACAGGGCGGCGGCACGCAGAAAATAAAGCAAAGGATTTTGTCCGGGACGATATAACAACAGCGCACCGCCCGAAGCTGCAGCCGCCAGAAGAAAAAATATCAACATATTTTCTCCGGTCATAAAAGGTTTTAGTTAAATAAATTTGCCAAAACGTCTTCTATTTTTTCTTCCATATCTTTTTCATCAATTGGCTTGTTAGGAATACCGAATTTATCCAATATCTCTTTGAATTTTCTAAATCCTTTTTCACTTCTTAATTCCACCCATTCCACTCCTAAACGGTCTAATTGTGCTTTGTTTTGGTCTGATAATTTATCGGCTACAAAAACAGCACTATCTCTGGCAATCACGGCATCTGCACTTTCAGGGTTTCCTTTTCCCATTAGTTTTACTTCACATTTGTATTCTTTATCTCCGGTTTTTAAGTAAAAATCCACTTCGCGATTTACATCACCTTTATTGACTTTTTTTGCTCTCGGTTTTATGGAATAATATGCATCGGGAACATCGTATAGCTTGCATAAGGTGATCATTAGAGGTCCTTCGG
>JAMONI010000109.1 GCA_027065935.1 Flavobacteriales bacterium
TGTTTTTAGCAGGTTGCGGAAGTACGGAAGTAACCCGGACGAGTCAATCGGAAGCGGATAAACCCATGAGCAATACGTTCCAAAACCAAGAAAACAAATACCTCGTCCGCACCATAGCCTTTTATAATTTGGAAAACCTTTTCGATACCATCGACGATCCGGCAAAAAGAGACGAAGAATACACGCCGGACGGCCGAAACGCTTGGACTTCGGAGCGATACCGTAAGAAATTGCAAAATTTGGCTCGTGTCATTGCGCGTATAGGGAAGAAAGAAACGGGAATGCCACCGGCCGTATTGGGGGTTGCCGAAGTGGAAAACCGGCAGGTGTTGGAAGATTTGGTGAACCAACCCGAGTTAAAACCTTTTCGCTACGGTATCGTCCACTTCGATTCGCCCGACCATCGCGGTGTGGATGTGGGACTGATTTATATGCAAGGGATATTCAAACCCGTAAATTCCCGTGCCGTGCCGCTCAAAATTTACCGTGAAGGAAAACGGATTTACACACGAGACTTGTTAGTGGTTTCAGGGTTTTTAAACGGCGAAAAAATTCACATTTTGGTCAATCATTGGCCCTCCCGTAGGGGTGGTGAGGCCCGGAGTCGCCCCCTGCGTATGGAAGCCGCACGCTTGAACATGCAAATCATGGATTCCATTCGAAAAACGGAAACCAAAGCCAAAATTATCATAATGGGTGACCTGAACGACGACCCCGTCAGCCCCAGTATCAAAGAAGTTATGCGGGCCAAAGGAAAAAAAGCCGAAGTGCGCCCCGAGGGGCTATACGGGGTTATGGAACATTATTACCGTGCCGGTATCGGAACTTTGGCCTACCGGGACAGTTGGAACTTGTTTGATCAAATCTTCATCACTCAACCCCTTATCGAAGGAACAACCGGCGAAGCGAAAGACTATTCGAGCTTTAAATTATGGAAATCGGGAATTTTCAACAGCCCGTTTCTCACCAACCGAAAAGGCGCATTCAAAGGTTACCCGTTCCGCACCTATGCGGGCGGACAATATTTGGGCGGATACAGCGACCACTTTCCCGTGTATATTATTTTAATCAAAAAGATACAATAGGCCTCAATCGAACTTCATCACCCGTGCGGGAGAGATGTTTCCTATGCTTTTCGCCGGCCATAATAAAAGGATAAGAATTAAGCCCAACACAAAAATATTTAACCATATCAATTCGGACCAACCGATATCGAAAACAACTTCCCGGATGTAATAAATATCGGGATTCAACTTAATGAACCGGTAATTTTTCTGTAAGAAATAAAGAACGAAAACAATCAAATTCCCCGCAAACAGTCCCGTAGCGATTAACCAAGCGGCTTTCATCAAAAATATTTTGGCAATACTGCGTTCACTGGCTCCCAACGTCTTGAGTGTGCCTATAAAACGGGAGCGTTCCATAATCATCACCAGCAATACGGTGGTCATGTTCATCGCACTGATAATAACGAGAATGAAGATGATAAACAAAATATTAAAGTCAAACATGGCCAACCAATCGAACATCAAAGGATTCAAATCTTTGATACTCCGCGCGGTGATAAGCGGCGGAATGTCTTGATTGATTTGACGGGTAACGGCGTCGATTTCGTCTAAGTTCTCGATTAACAATTCAAAACCGCCCACCAAGGTGTCTTGCCAACCGTAGAGTTTTTGTACTTGACGCAAGTCGCCCCAGATGTAGGTATTATCATAATCTTTAAAATCGGTTTTATAAATACCCGACACGGTAAATTTGCGCACCAAAGGTTTGTCCGACTGCGGCCGCATAAAATAAGCGCGTACTTTGTCGCCCGTTTTTAATTGCAAACGCGCAGCCAAACCGGCCGATATCAATATACTGTCCGAAATTTTTTTTCCTTTAAATGTAGGGATGTTTCCACGAACGACATATTCTCGAAAAATCTTCCAATTATACGTACTGTCCACCCCTTTGAGGATAATACCTTCAAAATCGGTTCCGGTTTTTAAAATGCCGCCTATGGTGGCAAACGGCACTATGCTTTCCACTTGGTCCCATTGCGAAAATTCGGGATAAAAGTCTTGATTAAGGGATACGGGCCGTAAGGTGATTTGCGATTGATTATTGTCGTAATTCAACAAGAGAATGTGTCCGGTAAAGCTTGAAATTTTCTCCCGGATTTTGTGTTGCATACCTTTGCCGGTCATCACGGCCGTCAGCATAATAACAATACTCAATACGATTGAGCCCACCGCAATTTTCACAATCGGGCGGGAAATACTATCTTTGTTACCGTTACCGATGAGACGTTTGGCTATGAAATATTCAAATCGCAATCCGTATTTTTTTGTTTGCTTCAAAGTTACGATTTTATTCCTTTCGGCTTTTGTGATGTCCTGTTCGGCATCGCAACAAAAAAACACGGAGAAACCTTCGGAACAATCGTTTACACATACTAAACGTATTTTGCCCGGAATTCATCAAACCGGAATGTATTTTCCTTTGCTTAGGGGCAAACGCATCGCCGTAGTGGGCAATCAGACGTCCGTTAACGATACGGTACATTTGGTGGATTTATTGTTGGCCGAAGGGTTTGAAGTGGTGAAAGTATTCGCTCCCGAACACGGATTTCGCGGCCGGGCCGGTGCCGGTGAACCGGTAAGCGATTCCAAGGATAGCAAAACGGGATTGCCCGTTATTTCACTATACGGCAAGCATAAAAAACCCACTCATGAGGATTTGAAAGATGTGGACGTGTTATTATTTGACATCCAAGACGTGGGTGTCCGGTTCTATACGTATTTATCCACCTTGCATTATGTGATGGAAGCAGGTGCGGAGCATCGCATTCCCGTAATTGTTTTAGATCGTCCCAATCCGCATATCGACCAAATCGACGGGCCGGTAATGCAACCCGAGCATTATTCGTTCGTGGGCATGCACCCCGTGCCCATTCTATACGGGATGACCATCGGTGAATATGCCATGATGATCAACGGTGAAGGATGGTTAGCAGGTAACCGCAAAGCCGATCTAACCGTGATTCCGGTTAAGCATTATACAAGGAAATCCTCTTATGAGTTGCCCGTGCGTCCCTCGCCCAATTTACCGAATGCTCAGGCCGTAGCCTTGTATCCGTCGTTATGTTTGCTGGAACCTACTGATGTAAGTGTGGGGCGTGGAACGGATTGGCCTTTTCAAGTGTTCGGCGCTCCTTATCTGCCT
>JAMONI010000110.1 GCA_027065935.1 Flavobacteriales bacterium
AACGGTGATCGGTGTTTCGTCCAATATTTTTACCCCCGGTTTTCCTCCGAAGTTCGTCAATTCTTTCAATTGGGGCGGAGCCAAATTACAATTTAACTACGACTTGGAAAAAGCCATTCAAACGGCCCGCATCATGTGGCAGCGAAGAAACAAAACTTTTGATGCGCAACAAAGGGAGTTGTTTGAAAAAGTAAGGGCCTATGCCCGCAAGGCGGAGCAGTGGTAATTTCTCTTAAAATAGATGCAAGTTCAATTACGATTTTTTTTATAGTTTTGTGAACATAATACAAAAATAGTCATTATGGGAATGTTTAAAGAATTCAAAGAATTCGCGATGCAAGGCAATTTGGTTGACATTGCCGTAGGTTTCGTGATGGGTGCCGCTTTCAAAGAAGTGGTAACTGCCTTTACCGGAGGAATTGTTTCCCCGTTGGTAGGTATGATTTTCAATACGGACTTCAAAAAACTCAAACTTTTGTTGCAAGAAACCACCGGACCGGACGGTAAACTGCAACAGATTTATTTGGAATACGGTGCTTTCTTAACGGCCGTTTTGGATTTCCTCATCATAGCTTTTGTGATGTTCTTATTTGTCAAGGGAATCAACTCGCTCAAGCGCAAGAAAGAAGAAGCGCCCGCCGCACCGCCCGAACCTTCGAATGAAGAAAAATTGCTGACGGAAATTCGTGATTTGTTGAAAAAGTAAAATCCGGATAAAGACAACAAAAAGGGGCTGATTTCAACTCGGCCCCTTTTTTTTGGTCAAGTTCTATAAGTTGATGTGATAATCCTTCGGGTATTTGACTTCGAAATAGGTTTTGAGTTTAAGCGTTTCACCCGGATTAAGCTTCAATGTCCAAGTGATTATTCCGTTTCGGTCCGTTTTTCCGCCCGATGAAATTTGTACGTTTTTCACTTCTATCTTTTCGTCTTGCGAAACGGGAATCCGGTCTCTCACTTCGATTTTTACGGGAATTTTTTTATTGTTCTTTACCGTTATGACATAAGCTCTTTTGACTAAAATTTTGTTGCCGAAGCTTTTGTAATCCTTGAAGTTTTGTGTTTGTTTTCGTTCGATGACGATTTCGGGGTCGTTACCCAAAGCCAAGAGCAGATGTTCTTTATCGGTGTAGGGGTTGATAAAAGTTTCGCCCGTGTAGCGATCTTGATAGTAAATGCGGGCTTTTCCGGGTACCAAGCGTTTCTCCGGCAGGTCACTCACTCGGGCGGTAAGAAAAGCCGTCCGGTTTTGGTAAGGCACGGCGTAATATTGATATTCGGCGGGGGTAAGGAAGGCTTCTAATTGTACTAAAACGGGTTCTGCGCCCGATAATACAGTGTATTTGCTTTTTAAGGTGTATTGTACATCCAAATCGCTTTCTACAACAACGCTTTCTTGCACGGCCACTTCATCCGCTTCGTTCGCTTCCAGTGTCATCACAACTTGTTGTGTGGGATGTGTGCGTTTTTGTTTGGCATACGCCCGGGGTTGGTAGCGGTGTAAATACCAGGGTGACGCTTCCGGGATGTACATATGATACCGGGGGTGCAAGGTGGAAAGGGTTACGGGAACGTTATACCAATCGATACCTGTGTTTTGATGCACTTCGGCTTGAAATTGCCATTGCAAGTCTTTTTCCGCACCTTGGGAGCGAATGTTGTAGGAAGGTTTCCAACCGGCATTCCGGGTGATGTATTCCAACCGGAAAGTGAATTTTTGCGGTGCGGGCACGGAAAGTGTTACCAACATATCTTTGGCATTGCGCCGGGCGCGTCCCTGCAGTTCTTGAATTTGTTTCTTGAGTTTTTTCGCTTTCTTTTGCAAGGGAGCGGATTTTGTGTCGATGTCGAAAATCTCCTTGCGCACTTCACGGTAGCGTTTTTTGTAGTAGTTGATAAATTGTTGAACGGCGGATAAATTGGGTTTGTCGAGCTTGCTATTACTTTTGAGGATTTTCAGTTCGTCCTGCAGGGAATTTTTGCGTGCTTCGAGTACGTTGAGTTTTTGTTCGGTTTGATGTAATTGCTTTTTCAGTTCTTGGATTTTGGCGTTATCACGGTCATTTATCAGAAAATCGTTTCGGTAGGAGATGTTCACTATCGAAGCTTTGCCCACGCCTTTTAATACCACGCTTTCGGGAATGAGATACGGACTGAGGCCTTTGAAAATCAAAGTGATGTTTCCTTCGGGTAAAGTCACGGATGTCCGGTAGCTTAACCGGGCGGAATTTCTGTAAACCGTAGCGGCCTCCAAACCGGGCGTTACTTCGATTTCTTGTGCGTATGCGGTGTAAACAAATAAAAGGAATGCAAGTTTGAGGTATTTCATCGTTTATGGGGTTTTGGTTCAACCCAAAGTTAGCAAATACCATTCCAAATGTCAAAAAGTCAAAGATTTACATCTTGTTTTAAAATAAGATTTTTTCGTACCAGTTCGTCGTTTTTTAATTCGTTATATATAAGACTATAAACATAATCCTTGAGGCCGGGCATGTCATCAAGGCTTAGTTTTTCGGTTTCGATTACGGGAAGTATTTTATATCGTAATTTTCCCGGTCCTCCTGCGAAAAAGTCGTAAGGAAGCTTTCTTTTGTTGTCGAAAAATACCAACGGCAATAAGGGAAGTTTATGTTCGATAGCCATCCGGAAAGCACCGTTTTTAAAACGAGCCAGGTCGATATCGGGGTCGGGGACGCCGCCTTCGGGAAAAATCACAATGCTCATTCCTTTTTTGATAAAGTTTTCCACCTGATGATACACTTCCTTGCGGCTTTTTAAGGAACTTCGGTCCACCAACACGTTGGTTTTCTTATAAAAATAACCGAAAACGGGGTACTGGGCCAATTCTTTTTTGCCGACAAATGTAACCGGTGTTTTCATAACGGCCAGTACCACGGGAATGTCGATCATAGAAGTATGATTGGCCACAATGATGTATTGACGGTTTTTGTCGAAACCGGAAGACGCGGGCAATTTTTCGATATAAAATCCCATCATCCGTAAAATCCACTTGGCCCAAAGACGCTGCAAACGCCAAAAAAGTTTCAGATTATCCGAAACAACCGCCCAAAGCAATACGGGTGAAAGCAAAAGAATGGGTAAATACACCACAAGCAAACCCCATAATTTCCATAAGGCCGTCAAAATCTTTCTTATCCAACCCAAAGGATTTGATTTCATGGTGGGAAGCTTACAAAAACTTGC
>JAMONI010000111.1 GCA_027065935.1 Flavobacteriales bacterium
CAAAGCGTTATTGACTTCAAAACCCGGATTCTCCGTAGTAGCGCCTATAAGAACGATTCTCCCCGTTTCCACCGCTTCCAGCAAAGCATCTTGCTGGGCTTTGTTAAAGCGGTGTATTTCATCGATAAACACTACCGGCGATTGAGAAAACAATGCCCCGCGGGGATGCTTGGACAAAATTAGTTTGATATCTTTCACGCCCGAACTCACCGCACTCAGCGAATAAAAAGGCCGTTGAGATTGTTTGGCAATGATTTTGGCCAAAGTGGTTTTTCCCGTTCCGGGCGGCCCCCAAAACAACATGGAAGGAAGATAATCCGCTTCGAGCATTTTGCGCAAAACCCCGTTAGGTCCGGTCAAATGTTCCTGACCGACCACCTCATCAAGTGATTGCGGGCGCATCCTTTCGGCAAGCGGTACGTATGCTTCCATAACGTCATACAAAGTTAGGTTTTTCTACCGACTTTTTGTCAAATTCCTTTGTCAGTAATTTTGTTGATAACCGGCTTGAAATTTATTACCTTATTGAAGGTATTTTTCTTATTTTTGAGGCGAAAAATAATTTTGAAAAAATCTTGTAATGGAAATTTATCAGGTTGTCATTGCCATGCTCATTCTATTGGCGGCAATTGACTTGGTGGTAGGCGTCAGCAACGACGCCGTTAATTTTTTAAACTCCGCACTGGGTTCCAAAGTGTTTTCGTTTCGCACCATTATGACGGTGGCCAGTCTCGGTATTTTTTTCGGTGCTATTTTTTCAAGCGGAATGATGGAAGTAGCCCGAAAAAGTATTTTCCATCCGCAAATGTTCAGTTTTCACGAAATCATTGTCATTTTTGCCGCCGTAATGCTGACGGACATCATACTTTTGGACACCTTCAACAGGATAGGTTTGCCCACTTCCACTACCGTATCCATTGTGTTTGAATTGCTGGGCGCTGCCGTAGCCGTTAGTCTATGGAAAATTTACATTAGTCCGGAATACCGGTTGGGCGAGTTAGGCAGTTTTATCAACAGTTCCAAAGCCCTTATGATCATCGGCGGCATATTGCTATCCATTGTGGTGGCGTTTACGGTGGCGGCCGTCGTTCAATTTATTTCACGTCTTGTTTTCAGTTTTCAATACGATGTTCACAAACGTAACGTTTCCACAGCCGTTTTCGGCGGTATCGCCATAGCCAGCATCAGTTATTTTATCATTTTAAAGGGTTTGAAAGGCACGCCCTTTTACGATGACATCAAACACTACGTAAAAGAACACACCCGTTCGGTTATTTACACAAGCTTAATCGCCGGGATTTTGTTCTCTTATGTGATAAATAAGTATTTGAAGTATAATGTTTTTAAAATCATCATTCTAATCGGTACATTTTCATTGGCTTTGGCCTTTGCCGGTAACGATTTGGTCAACTTTATCGGCGTGCCCATTGCGGCATATAATTCTTTTGAAGTCATTCACCTGCAGGGCGGCGAGCCTCATACGTTTATGATGTCGGCCTTGGCGGCCAAAGTCAAAACCCCTACCCTGTTTTTGGTGATTGCCGGATTGATTATGGTCGTTACGTTATGGACCTCAAAAAAAGCCTTACGTGTGGCACAAACCGCATTGGATTTGTCATCACAGGGGGCTACGGACGAAAAGTTCGAAGCCAACCTTGTTTCGCGCAGTATTGTGCGTTCGGCCATTACCCTCAATAAGGTATTCGAAACGGTGCTTCCGGAGTCCGTTCGCCGGTGGATTAACAGCCGGTTTCAAATACCCGAAACCACCAAAGTGTCGAAAAAACTCAAAAAAAACGCCCCCGACTTCGACTTGGTACGCGCCAGTGTCAATCTTATCGTAGCGGCTATTTTGATTAGTATCGCCACCTCATATAAATTACCCCTTTCCACCACTTACGTTACCTTTATGGTGGCCATGGGGTCCTCCCTAGCCGACCGCGCTTGGGGGCGCGAAAGCGCCGTGTATCGCATTGCAGGGGTGATCAGTGTAATTGCCGGGTGGTTCGCTACGGCTTTAATCGCCTTTACGGTGGCTTTTATCTTCGCATCCTTGATTTACCATTGGTTTTGGATGGTGTTTGTCATTTTTGCCCTGGCGGCTTTCCTGCTTTACAAAAATCACATCAGTTTCGCCAAAGAAACCAAAGAAAAAAAAGAAGAAATCATCAGTATTACCCATGTCATCAGTGATGATATCAAACAAATACTTACCAAAACTTTTGCCAGATTGACTTCTTTGTTAGGACGGCTCAAAACCGAATATAAAGCCATCGTGGAAGGGGTCAAAAATTACGACGACGACGAATTGGAAACCATCAACACCAACATAAAGAAAATTTTCGACCAAGGCAACAAATTACGCGAACAGCTCTATTATTTGCTACAAAACATCGACGAACAACAGGTAAAAATCGCCAATAATTATATAAAACTCATCAACCGGGTACAAGATATCATTCAGTCCATTCACTTTATATCGAAAGCTTCCAAAGATTACGTCAACAATCAACACACCCCTTTGTCCAAAGAACAAATCGCCGAACTGGAAAGCATAGCGGGACGGTTCGAATCCTTTACCAACATGGTGGAAAACGCTTATAAAGAAAACGAT
Organism: Flavobacteriales bacterium; assembly: GCA_027065935.1. GTDB lineage: Bacteria > Bacteroidota > Bacteroidia > Flavobacteriales > Flavobacteriaceae > JAADED01. The sequence goes on from JAMONI010000111.1 coordinate 2,615, forward strand.
TTCAGGTCATTGAAAAAATTCTATAAAGCCACATCGGAACTGGAAGAACTCATCGACTTAAGTATTGAAAAACAAATATCCCGAGTGAAGGAAGGCCGGGTGGATGTCAAGAACAATGCCTATTATATGAGTATTCTCAACGAATCAAGAGACCTGATCGACAGTTTTCGCCGGATTATCAAAATCAGTATTAAACTCAACAAACCCATCAAAGCTTCCGAGAAAGCCGAAGCTTTGGCCAAACAAAACCTCGAACAATAATTCACATTCAAAACCGGTTAACATTCTTATGAAAAAGACATACAACATACGACGGCACCTTTTTATTCTCCTTTTAATTTTGAGTAATACAACACTTACAGCCCAACGTCTTTTCGACAACTCCGAAGATGCCAACATTTTCAGGCAATACAAACCTTGGGGTATCAATCTTTCGTTTAACAATTATCCGTTTTTCCGTCACACGCCCCCCGCCACGGGAACGCTAACCCCGAGATGGTACCTGATGTGGGGATTTTCGGCAGGGCTTACTTATCACGTTCGCTTGACCAATCATTTCGGGCTGAAATTCAATCTCAAAGCCGAAAA
>JAMONI010000112.1 GCA_027065935.1 Flavobacteriales bacterium
GATTTGCCGGATTGCTATGGATTACAGCGGTTTTTTCCGCTATCGGCGTATGGGTTTCGTCTATGACGTCCAATCAAATGGCCGCCTATCTGGGCAGTGTATTTTTGATTTTCATTTTCTACTACGGCACTTACGGCTTAGGTAATTTCGACTTGTTCGGCACTTACGATTATTTGGTGCAATCTTTTTCGTTTTATCCGCGATACAAACACTTTACCAAAGGCCTCATCCACTTGTCCGACATCTTCTATCTCACCGGATGGACCCTGATTTTTATTGCATTGGCGGTTTATTTTGTCAAAAAACACCAAGGATGATGAAGCAAAATCATTGGCACATACTCGTCACGGGAATTCTTTTGGTATTCGCCGCCATGGGATGGGACGGCATTCGTTGGGATCTTACTTCAGACCGAAGATACACCTTGTCGGAAACCACTTTGAAAATACTGACCAAACCCGATAAAAAATTACTCGTAACCGTTTATCTCGAAGGAGATTTTCCCGCTTATTTTAAAAAACTCAAAGACGAAACACATAGCCTGCTCGAACAATTTCAATCCCGAAACAAAAATATCGAGTTTGAATTTGTCAACCCGAATAAAGAAGGAGAAAAGTTCGTGGAAACACTTATCCGCGACGGCTTTCAGCCCGCCGAAATCAGTGTGCAAAAAGGAAACGAACTCGCTCAAATCCGCATTTTCCCTTGGGCACAAATCAAATACGACGACAAAATTGAAAAAGTGCCTCTGTTGGTTTCCGTAGCCGGTGCCGGTATCGAAGAACAAATCAATCAAAGCATCGAAAACCTCGAGTATGCCTTTGCCTACGCCGTAAACAAAGTTACAAGGAAACATAAACCCAAAATCGCCATTCTCAAAGGTAACGGCGAATGGGACGATATTTTTATCGCCGATTTTTTATGGACATTGCGTGATTTTTACCGCTTGGCACCCTTTACTTTGGACAGCTTGGAAACCGCCCCCGAAAAAACCCTGGAGCAATTGCGCGAATATGATTTGGCCGTCATTGCCGGACCGACGGAAAAATTTACCCGGCGGGACAAATTCGCCTTAGACCAATTTCTGATGAACGGCGGGCGTATCCTTATGATGTTCGACCCGGTGAAGGCACACAAAGACACGCTTTTTTATCATTACAAAACCTACGCCCTCAATGCGGAATTAGACACGGAAGATTGGCTCTTCTTTTATGGGGTTCGCGCCAAACCCGTTTTGGTTAAAGATATGATCGCCGCACCCGTGGTGCTTCAAGTGGGCGAACTGCAAGGCAATCCGCAACTGATGGAATTTCCATGGGTATATGCACCTTTGATAAAACCCTCAAACGCCCATCCCGTAGGCAAAAATACCGGACAAATCAAACTCGACTTCGCAAGCGTTTTGGACACTTTGAAAAATCCGCTGCGAAAAACCGTGTTGCTCAAAAGTTCTCCTTACACCGATTTGGTGGGCGTGCCTGCCGAAATAAACTTTGAAGATATCGCCCGAAAACCCGACCCCGAAACATTCGACAAAGGCCCACAAATCATCGGAGTTTTGGTCGAAGGATTGTTTAAATCGGCTTTTGAAGGGCGTGTCAAACCCTTTGAAACGAACTTTAAAAATCAGGCCGAAACCAAAATGATAATTATAGCTGACGGCGATATCGTCAAAAACGACACCAAAGAAGGACAACCCCTTCCGCTCGGAATGGACAAATGGAGCGGATTACAATACGACAACAAAAACTTCCTGCTCAACGCCGTGCATTATTTGGCCGATAAAGAAGGATTGTTCCTTTTGAAAAACAAAACCGTCCGGATGAGCTTGATAGACAAAAACAAAGCCGTGACAGAAAGCTCGTTTTGGCGTTGGTTCAACTTGTTGCTACCCACCGCCCTGAGCATGCTGTTCTTCTCCGTTATGATGTTCCGGCGTAAAAGAAAATACGGAAAAAAACATGTATAATTATCCCGAAAAACTCGTTAGAGGAAAGTTTATCAAACGCTATAAACGTTTCCTTGCCGATATGGAATTGGAAGACGGATCCGTAATTACCGCTCATTGCACCAATACGGGAAGTCTGAAATCCTGCCTTATCCCCGGTGCCGATGTATTGCTTTCGCCGGTAAACGACCCGAACCGAAAAACCCGCTTTACTTGGGAGAGCATTAAAATAAACGGCATTTGGGTGGGTGTCAACACATTAGTTCCCAACAAGTTGATGTACAGGGCTTTAAAGAGAAAATTACTTCCAGGATTCGAATATTTTGAAAAAATAAAACCCGAAGTCAAGTTTGCAGGTAGCCGGTTCGACTTATACCTTGAAAGCGACGGCCAAAAAATGTTTGTCGAAGTTAAAAACGTCACATACAAAGAAGGCCGTTACGCCCTCTTTCCCGATGCACCCACGCAAAGAGGTTTAAAACATCTTGAAGAACTTATGCAAGCCGTGCAAAACGGATATCGCGCCGCCATGTTTTTTGTCGTTCCCCGAAGGGACGCCGAAATTTTTGCCCCCGCCAAGCACATTCATCCCGAATATGCCGATATGCTGAAAAAAGCCTGTGAATCGGGCGTGGAAATTTATCCTTGGCTCGTGCAATACGATGAAAAAGGTGCTGCAATAACGGGAAAGATGGATGTTGACTTGAATCCTCGAATCAATCCACCGGTAGAATAAAAAGGCAATTGTTGTGATTCTTGTTCCTCCGGCCGCCGGTTACGGACTCGTGTTGATAATGACACGGGAATTGTCATTCCGAACCCGACAGCTAATGTCGGGGGAGGAATCTTTATCTTGAAAGGACTTCTTATTATGAGATTCCTCACTTGCGTTCGGAATGACATACGCGTCCCGAAGGCAATAAAAGACTAAAACAACGACCAATGTCATGCTCCCAAAGGTCGATACGACTCCTATGGAGGATCTCGATACGAGTCTGTGACCTGCGGACGAGGGAAGTCCCGATAACCATCGGTACGACTGAGGAATCTCACGTTATGCAGAGGATTTATTAAAACCGTTCTACATTTAAAATCCTTCGGATTTTATTGTTCATTTTTTTTTAGAAAAAAACGAACCGGGAAATAAGAAACGCCCGCCTGCGGTTAACCCCTCGATTGAGTTGAATGCGCGGGATGGTTTGTGATTGAGATTCCTCACATTCGTTCGGAATGACATACGCGTCCCGAAG
>JAMONI010000113.1 GCA_027065935.1 Flavobacteriales bacterium
AATTTCTTCGGGACGGACATTAGATTTGTTATCGATTTGTTCGGTTTGATTTCCGCATCCGGAAAGCATCCAAGTAAATAGTATGATAGGGACAATTTGTTTCATCATAATAGCATAACTCCTCAATCCGAATTTTATTTTGTAAAAATAAAAAAAGCAGTCGAATAATCGACTGCTTAGAAGTAGACCCACCAGGATTCGAACCTGGACAGACAGAACCAAAATCTGTAGTGCTACCGTTACACCATGGGTCTGTAAAAAAGCGATGCAAATATAAAACAAAAATAATTTTTTTACAAATCTCCGGGTCTTATTTTTCCGAAAAAATTTTATCATCGGGAATCCATAGATACTTATTGAAATTCCGAATTTTATCGTTTTTTACGGGTACCCCTTCATTGATAAGTAATTGCGCCATCAAACCGGGAGTTTCGAAATGCATTTTTCCGCTTAGTTGTCCGTTACGGTTTACCACGCGATGTGCGGGAAGCCCGGTGTTAAATTTTTGCCGGTTCAAAATCCACCCGACCATCCGGGCGCCCTTAGGCATACCTGCGGCTTTGGCAAGTAAGCCGTAAGTGGTGACTTTTCCCTTGGGAATACGGGAAACGAGCATCAGAACTTTTTGTTCAAAACCGGGTTCAGATTTTTTCATGCAAATAATCGTCCCAATCTTTGGGTTTGGGTTTGCGAAGTTTGCCCACACTTTTGGCTACCAAAGTGGAAACCGTTGCATCACCGGTAACGTTGACCACGGTTCTGAGCATATCCAATGGTCGGTCGATGGCAAAGATGAGCGCCAGAGCCATAGGAAGTTTCTCGGCCGGAAATCCGACGGCATCCAATACGATTACCAACATGACCATTCCGGCGCCCGGCACCGCCGCCGCACCCACCGAAGCCAATAAAGCCGTCAAAATAATGGTGATTTGACTTGCAAAGGTTAAACCGTCGGGCCAAAAAATTTCCAAGATAAACACTGCCGCTACGGCTTGATACAAACTCGTACCGTCCATATTGACCGTTGCTCCCACCGGCAAAACGAAACCCGCCACTTCTTTGTCCACCCCCACGTGTTCTTCCACGCGTTCCATAGTTACGGGTAAGGTGGCGGCACTGGAACTTGTCGAGAAAGCCAACAATTGGGCGGGACTGATTTGCTTGAGAAACCACAAGGGATTTTTCCGGGCGAAGACGGACAATAAGGTCATATAAAATCCGATCATCAGGATTAATCCCGTAATAACGGTTCCGGCATACCATAACAAGCCTTTCATCAGGCCCCAATCTCCGCCGGTACTTACGATGATATTTACCATAAGTGCAAATACGGCGTAAGGTGCCGTGAGCATAATCAAATCCACCATTTTGAGAATGATTTCATTAAAACCGTCGAAAAATTCTTTAACCACCCGGACTTTATGCGGCGGAATGAGTATCATCGTGATGCCGAGCAATACGGCAAAAAATATGACCTGAAGCATAAGTTTGTTTTGCGTCATTGCCTTAAAAACGTTGTCGGGTACCATGTCCACGATAAATTGCAAGGCGGGTTTTTCTTTCTGTGCCCGTGCGGTTTGGATTTTGGCGGATATGGATTGGTTGTCCTTTAGGTTTTCTTCGAGTTTGATTACGGTTTCCCGGGTGATTTTACCTCCCGGCCTTACGGTATTTACCAATAACAAACCGATGATAATGGCGGTTACCGTAGTCAAAATATACCATCCCAATGTGCGCAATCCGATAGTTTTGAATTTCAAGATGTCCTTCATATCCGAAATACCTTTCACCAACGAGGCCAAAATCAACGGAATGGCTATCATCTTGAGCATACGGATAAAAATATCTCCCCATGGTTTGATCCAATGATAGGTAAGCTCTTTTCCCCACGAGGTAAAAGTGAGCAAAACGCCCGCCGCAATGCCCAATACCATTCCCAACATAATTTGCCAATGCAAGGCTATCTTTTTCATACTTTTTGTTTTTGAATTTTTTGTAGCAGGTAAAAATCGGCCAAAACCAAAGTCGCCATGGCTTCCACGATAGGCACGGCTCGTGGCAAGACGCAAGGGTCGTGGCGGCCTTTGGGCGGAATAATCACCTGATTCCCGTGCTTGTCTATGCTTTGTTGCGGTTTCATCAGCGTAGCTACGGGTTTAAAGGCTACTTTGAAATATACGGGCATTCCGTTGGAAATGCCTCCTTGCACTCCGCCCGAAAAATTGGTCCGGGTGGAACCGTCCGGTAGAAACACATCATTGTGCCGGCTTCCCTTCATTTCGGTTCCTTCAAATCCGCTTCCGATTTCAAAACCTTTGGCGGCCGGAATGCTCATCATCGCCGCAGCCAGCCGGGCTTCCAATTTGTCGAAAACCGGCTCACCCCATCCGGGCGGAACGCCGTCAATGCTACAAAGAATAGTCCCACCCACCGTGTCGCCTTCCTTTTTTGCTTGTTTGATAAGGTTTTCAAAAGCATCCGCCATATCGGGGTCCGCCGTCCTGACGGGATTACGCTCCACGAAATCCCAATCCAACGCATCGATACTTTTTTCCGACCGTATCCGGTGAACACTATGTACGTGTGCACGTATCCGAACCTCCGGTATAAGATGCTTGGCCAAAGCACCGCCCACTATGCGTGAAACCGTTTCCCTGGCCGAAGCGCGCCCTCCTCCCCGCCAATCGCGGATGCCGTATTTTTTTTCATACGTAAAATCGGCGTGTGAAGGCCTGTATGATGCTTTGATATGTTCGTAATCCGACGTCCGTACATTTTCATTTCGTATAAGAAAAGCTATGGGTGTTCCCAGTGTTTTTCCTTCAAAAATTCCGGAAAGAAATTCCACTTCTTCTTTTTCATGGCGTGAAGTGGTTAAGGCGGACTGTCCGGGGCGGCGCCTTTCCAGTTGTTTTTTTATGTAATCCGTATCGACGGCTATTCCGGCGGGCATGCCGTCCAAAATACCGCCTAAGGCCTTTCCGTGTGATTCGCCGAAAGTGGTCAATCGTAGTATTCTGCCGAAGGTGTTTGACATACGGATTCTTTGGTTCAGCTAAAATAATCAAAAATATGATACCGGAAATTTACCGCAGGAACATAAAGGTGGTGTTTCTCTCTTGTTTTTCCGAAATCTTTCCGGTTGATTTTATCCGGAATTCATTTCTTATATTATCTTATATTAGCCGAAAAT
>JAMONI010000114.1 GCA_027065935.1 Flavobacteriales bacterium
TCCGGCGATCCGGTATCCTTCTCGGATTTGCCGTACTTCTTGAAAATTTCTTTTTTGATTTCGGGTGTTAAATACATGCCAATATTATTTTAATGATTTTTATGTATTTCGACGTGCAAATATATAACATTTTGGTCTAAATAAAAATCAAGTGAACCGGCTTTTTATTATGGATTCGGCTTGACGGATGTCTTTTTCGATTTGAAATTTTAATTGTCCGACATTTTGAAAATGTTTTTCGTTACGTAAAAACGCTAAAAAACCTATACGAAGGGTTTGTCCGTATAAATTGCCGGAAAAGTCTATCAGATGTACTTCCATCACGAGGTTTGTTCCGTCCACCGTTGGTCTGCGGCCGATGTTCATTACGCCGAACCGGACGTTATGCTCAGTAGTTACGCGAACCAAATATACGCCTTCGGGCGGTATGAGTTTGTTGGATGACAGTACACGGAGGTTGGCGGTGGGAAAACCTATCTTTCTGCCGAACCTGTTGCCTTGCACCACCGCCCCCGTCATCAAGTAGGGGTAACTCAAAAGCTTACGGGCCGTTTCTATATCTTTGCCTGCAATCCGGCGCTTGATTTCGGACGAACTTACCGCTATCCCGTCGATTTCGACTTTCGGCAAACGCTCCGCTTCAAATCCCAAATCCGATGCTATTCGCCTGATCGTCTCGTCATCATTCAAGCGGTCGCTTCCGAACCGGTGATTATAGCCCAACAAAAGCTTTCGGACTTTGTATTTTTCCTTGAGCATCATAAGAAATTCCTTTCCCGTCAGCTCGGAAAACGAACGGGTAAAAGGATAAAATAATACGTAGTCCAAAGGATAGGATTGTAAAACGTGTTTTTTTTCGGGTAATACGGTTAATAATTTTAAAGGTTTTTCGGGAAAAAGAATTTGTTTGGGGTGCGGATGAAAGGTGAATAATAAACTCGAGGCTTGGTGTTGCTTTGCTTCTTCGGTTAATTTTTCAATAATCATTCGATGTCCCGAGTGAATACCGTCAAATGCGCCTACGCTGATGACGGTTGGGGTACCGGGGTGCCATTGCGGCGAATGAATAAATTCGGGCCTGGATTCGTTATGTTTCATTCCAAACGACTTTCATTCCGGGTTTTACACCCAATTTTTCGCTCAATCCCGCTTTGATTTCCAGCACATAACGGGCGGGTTTTTCCGATGGCAACGAAGTTTCGTCCAAAGGTTTGGCATTTCGAACGATGGATACGATTTGTCTTTCCGAGTCGATGTAGATAATATCCAAAGGAATCAAAGTGTTTTTCATGTAGAAATAGCGGATTCGTTGGTCGGGAAAAATAAAGAGCATGGCTTGGTTATCTTTCATTTCCTTGCGGTACATCAGTCCGGTTTCCCGTTTATACGGTGTATCGGCCGATTCGGCTTGAAAAACGGCCAACGTGTCGTTCCTGTCGATGATATACACGTCAAAATCATGTGAAAAAGTGATTTTGCTTGGTTCGTTTGCTTGGTGGGTGTCGGCCGTTTTGTTATTTTGGTTACAAGCGGTAAGCCACAGTATTGCAAGCAAAAAGCTAAACCGTATTTTCATGCTTTTTTGTTTTTCAAAGCATAATACACAAAATAGATTCCTACCAGAATGCCCGGAATACTCAACAATTGTCCCATGTTTAATCCCGATACTTCCATCAACCAATTGGGAATTTCGCGTTGGGGTCGTTTCCAAAATTCGAGGATAAACCTTGCGGTCCATAAGTAAATGAAAAAGATTCCGAACAGCATTCCGGGATATTTGAAGGCTATGCGGGTTTTGAAATACAACCAAACTACAAGGAATAATAAAATCAAGTAAGCCGTCGCTTCGTAAATTTGAACGGGATGACGGGGAAAGTTCTCGCCGAGTTGAACGAAAATAAATCCGTAATCACTGCCTGTGGGTTTGCCCACGATTTCGGAATTGATCAGATTTCCTATTCTGATGGCCGCACCGCCCAACGGAATGGCTAAGGTCAACCGGTCCAACCACCAAATAAAACTTTTATGAACGATTTGTTTGCGGTATTTGATCCAAAACAAAAACGCCGCTAGGGCAATGCCTACGGTGGCCCCGTGACTGGCAAGTCCTTGAAATCCGGTAAATTGAAACTCGGGTTCGAAACGAACGGGAAGCACGATTTCGGCCAAATGATTTTTAAAGTAAGGCCAATCGTAAAAAAATACGTGCCCCAAGCGAGCGCCTATGATGACGCCCAGAAAAACATATAACAACAACGGATCCAACAACTCGGGATTTTCTTTTTCTTTTTCAAACACTTTCTTCATAATCCAATAACCGAACAAAAATCCGATTACATACATCAAGCTGTAATACCGGATGGTTATAAAACCCAAATCGATTCCCAAATCGGGATTCCAAACGATTGCATTTATCATAATTGCTTCTTTTTCGGATACTTTAGTTTTTTATAAGGAATACGTCTTTGTAGTTCTTCTTCGGTCGGGACGGGGTCGTAACCCGAACCGCCCCACGGATGGCAGGATGAAATGCGCCTTATCGCCAACCAACCGCCGGTAAAAAGTCCGTGGGTTTTTAAGGCTTCAATCGTATATTGCGAACACGTAGGCGTATATCTGCAATTACTTCCCAAATAGGGAGAAACGGCCATTTGGTAAAATCGGACAAGCCACACCAAGGGGTAAGCAATCAGTGTCGAGATTTGTTTCATCGCTGATTTTATGAGGTAAAATTAAGGAATTTTATGTTCACAATAAAAAAAGCGCCCGCAAAACGGACGCTCGGAGTTTTCGATTTGCCCAAAGGATTTGTTTAGTTGGTAATCACACGGAATTCGGTACGGCGGTTTTGTTGGTGTTTCCATTCGGGACATTTTACGCCGTCGGAACAGTTGTTCACCAATCTTTCTTCGCCGTAACCTTTGGAAACGATTCGTTTGGGATTGATTCCTTTGGAAATCAAGTAGTTTTTCACGGCATCGGCGCGTCGTTGCGACAATGCTTTGTTGAAGGCTTTGGATCCGCGCGAATCGGTATGAGATGAAATTTCCACCATAACGCCGGGGTTTTCTTTCATGAACTTCAATAATTTTTCATCGATTTCGCGCTTGGCCGCCGGTGTCAGGGTGGCGCTGTTCAAGTTCCACAAAATATTCAAACGCGTAGGTTTTACCAATC
>JAMONI010000115.1 GCA_027065935.1 Flavobacteriales bacterium
ATTTGGGCCTGACGGCTAAAATAAGCTTGTAATCATTCCGGTTGGCAATGTCCATGACATAAACCACTTCCTCTATCGGAACGCCTTCTTCGGCCCGGAGAATTACCACCGGATGATCCGAACGTTGCATTCTGGCCTTGAGCATGGTTTCCACATCTTCTTTTTTGACCGGTTTTTTATCAATGTAAAACGTTAAATCTTTTCTGATGCTCACGGCCACATCCTGACTTTTTTCGGTTTTGCCTTCTGCTTTGGGCAATTGCAAATCCAATGCATCGACGGCCACCAAAGTGGACGTCAGCATGAAAAATATCAACAGCAGGAAAACGATATCCGTCATGGACGCCATGCTGAACTCGGGACTAACTTTATTTCTTCCTTTTAAGTCCATAATTATTAACCTGCTATTTTAGGCGGGTTCGTTCAAAACATCCAAAAATTCCACCACATGTGCCTCCATGTTATGCACGATTTTGTCCGTTTTGACCACCAGATGATTATAAAACACATAAGCAACGATACCCACAATCAAGCCTGCCACCGTAGTGGTCATCGCGGTATAAATGCCTTGAGCCAAAGCTTGAACTTCGATCTTACCGCCCGCACTGGCCATGTTATGAAATGCCAAAATCATGCCAACCACGGTACCCAAAAACCCGAGCATCGGTGCGGCACCGGCTATCATGGCCAAAATACTCACGTTTTTTTCCAATTGATATACTTCCAATTTTCCGGCGTTTTCTATGGCTTTGACGATATCGTCCAGGGGTTTGCCAATGCGTGAAATTCCTTTTTCTATCAAACGTGACACCGGCGTGTGCGACTGCTGTGCCAATACTCGAGCCGACTTCAAATCACCCGATTTGATATACTGACGGATTTGATTCATAAAATTCGGATCGATTTTGGAAGCGGATTTTATGGCCGACAATCGCTCGAAATAAATAAACAATGCCACAAATAGCATTACGAACAAAATGATAATAATGGTCAGTCCGGCGGTTCCGGAACTCAAGACCAAATCGATAACGCTTAAGGTTTTTTCCTGTGAAACTTCTCCTATTTCTTCGGTGGTCCGGGCTAAGGTATCCGCCACTTGGCTCGTTTGTAGCAATATGAAACTCATAATTTCCCGTGTGTTTTGATTATAACGATTAAAATTTAATTAAATTGTAGCTATCAGGCAAAAATAATGAAAAAAGTTTTGATTGGCTAATCGGGAACGTAAAATTACCGGTTCAAAATCATACTAATTTATCGGCCCCTGCTATTCCCTTTAAAATCCTATGGATTTTATGTTCATTTTTTTAAGAAAAAACCGAACCGAAAAAACGCTATAAACATGGTTTGTAAGTTTTTCGTTTATAGTTATTCATTTTTCTGTAAAATCACGCCTTTTTCTGCCAATTATCAATTCACATCACGGCAAAAAGTTGTAATTTTTAAAAAAATAAAAATTCATCATGGATATAGATTTTATCTATCCTTATTCCCACACCGTATCTCATTTAAAATCATCGGACATACGCGATTTGATGAAATATGCCATTCATCCCGGTTTCATTTCTTTTGCTGGCGGCATGCCCAACAACCATCTGTTTCCGGTGGATGAAACGGAAGAGATTTATCACAATTTACCCGAAGACATCAAAGAATCGGCATTTCAGTACGGCCCTACAACGGGGATGCCCGCACTACGCGAAGCGGTAAAAAAATATATGAAGACCAAAGGAATTTCCTTCGACACGCACGATGTACTCATCACAACGGGCTCGTTACAAGGCATTTATATTATTTCCGAATTGTTTTTAAATCCCGGCGATACGGTTTTGGCCGAACTACCGTCATTTGTAGGCGCATTGACCTTATTTAAGAGTTTTCAAGCCCGGATTGAAGCAGTTCCCATGGATGATAACGGCATAAAACCCGAAGCGCTTAAGCAAGCTTACGAAAAAAATCCGCACGCTAAATTTTTGTATGTAATTCCCAATTTTCACAACCCCGCCGGATTGATTTACAACAAGGAAAGAAGAAAGTTCCTACTGGATTTTATCAAAGAAAAACAATTGATTCTGTTGGAAGACGACCCGTATAACGAGCTATTTTTCGATAATGAGACCGAAACGCTAACAAAACCCGTATTAGGAACGGCTGATACAAAAACAGCCCGTCAAATCATTTATGCGGGAACTTTTTCAAAAATTCTGGCGCCCGGCTTTAGATTAGGATGGTTGATTTTGCCCAAAGAAATAATGAACAAAGCCGAAATCATCAAGCAAAGTCTGGATGCGTGTAGTCCGAATTTCTCGCAAGTCATCGCCGAAGCATTTATGCGCCAAGGATATATGCATAAATATCTGGAAAAAATTCGTCCCGAATACAAAATCAGAAGGGATTTGGTGCTTGAAGCCGTAGAAAAATATTTTCCTTCATACGTAAAATACGTAAAACCTAAAGGTGGATTTTATTTGTGGATCGAATTACCCGAAGACATTTCCGCAACAAAAGTATTGGATTATGCAATAAAAAACGGTGTGGTTTTCGTATCGGGAAAAAGTTTCGCCCCCGACGACAGCCTGACCAACGCGTTTCGAATAGCATATTCCAACGTGGACCTTCATCAAATCGACCGGGGCATAAAAGTGATAGGCGAAGGAATCCGTGAAGCGATGAAAACGGCTTGACCAAGCGGAGGGCAAGCGGAACGGCGTTCCATTATCTCTGCTTGAGTTCAAAACCGAATCATCAAATGACACAAGACGTTCTACAAAAAAAGTTCGCAAAAGACCCGCTACCGAAATAACCCGGAATACCTTTCCGGACAAAAATCCGTAGTGAATTATCACGAAAATACACCTGATTTTGTTAAAAAAATGATTTTTGATATGTCGATTCGAGGTTTTTTGAATTATCTTTAACCCAAAATTACGCATTATGAGTAAAAAAGTAACCGTAATAGGCGCCGGAAACGTAGGAGCTACCGTAGCCGACGTTTTGGCCAACAAAAACATCGTAAGCGATATCGTTTTATTGGACATCAAACCGGGACTGGCCGAAGGGAAAGCACTGGATATATGGGAATCGTCACGTATCAATTATTTTGACACCAGAGTAAAAGGTTATACCGACGACTATTCCAAAACCGCCAATTCCGACGTGGTCGTCATCACTT
>JAMONI010000116.1 GCA_027065935.1 Flavobacteriales bacterium
TAGGAAAAAACAACGAAATCGGAAAACAAGGCCGATTGATTTGGCGCATTTCCGATGACCTGAAACGGTTCAAAAAAATTACTATGGGCGGGGTGTTGATTATGGGACGTAAAACTTATCAATCCATCGGCCGGCCCTTACCCGGAAGAATAAACATTGTCATTACCCGGCAAAAAGACTTTCCGCACAAAGGCATTTTCATTGCCCGGTCGCCCGAAGAAGCATTGGAAAAGGCCCGGTGTTTCGGAAAAGAAATCTTCATTATCGGCGGCGAACAAATTTATCGCGCCCTATTACCCCACGCCCGTCGCTTATTTCTTACCAGGATTGAAGCGCAAGCGCCCGGCGCCGACGCCTTCTTTCCCGACATTTCCGAAGAACAATGGAAAATCACTTCCCGTAGCAACCTCCTGTTCGATCAAACATCACAAGTAAGCTTCCGGTTTATAGAATATATCGCTCCCGAATATAACCGAAAATAACCCCTCACATTCACCTGTCTTAGCCTTTTCATATACTTCCGGTAAATACAATTTATTTATTCTGCATAATTATAATAACATTTTCAATAAAACTCGTGTTTTATTGAAAATATCTCACTTTTCAAGGTTACTCCCAAAGATATTATTTATAACGATTATAAATTTTAGATAACTTTAAAAAAATATGTCGGATTTTTTTATATATTTGTTGTGAAACAAAAATTACAAAAAGATTAAACTATGGCTACACTACAAAAAAGAGAAACTTACTTGGAAGCCATCCTTAAGCAGGGCTATTCACGGCGTGATTTTATGAAATTCGCCACGTTCATAGCCGCTTATATGGGATTGGAGCAATCGGCCATTGGTCAAGTAGCCAAGGCTTTGGAAAAAACACCGCGTGTGCCGGTTATATGGGAACATTATCAAGAATGTACTTGCTGTAGCGAATCGTTTATCCGTTCGGACCACCCCATAGTTGCCGATATCATTTTGGATAAAATTTCGCTCGATTACACGGAGACCCTTATGGCGGCTGCAGGCGAGCAAGCCGAAGCGGCCAAGCATGAAACCATGAAAAAATACCATGGTGAATACATTTTGTGTGTGGAAGGCTCCATTCCGTTGGGTGACGACGGCAATTATTGTTGTATCGCCGGACGCACCGCTTTGGACCAATTCAAAGAAGCCGCCGAAGGCGCCAAAGTAATCATAGCTTGGGGTTCTTGCGCTTCCAACGGATGCGTGCAAGCGGCCAAACCCAACCCCACCGAAGCCACACCCATACATAAAATCGTAAAAAACAAACCCATCATACGCGTACCCGGATGTCCGCCTATCGGTGAAGTGATGGCGGGAATCATCGTACACGTAGTTACCTTCGGCAAATTACCCGAGTTGGACGGAAAAATGCGTCCCAAAGCATTCTATTCCAAGCGAGTACACGACAGTTGTTACCGAAGACCTTATTACGATGCCGGGCTATTCGCCGAAAGCTTCGACGACGAAAATGCCAAAAAAGGATACTGTCTCTATAAAGTTGGATGTAAAGGGCCTATGACTTATAATGCTTGCGGCGTTATCAAATGGAACAACGGCGTAAGTTATCCCATCCAATCCGGACACGGATGTTTCGGATGTAGTGAAGACAATTTCTGGGACAACGGCCCTATTTACGAACGGCTTACCGCTATTCCGGGCTTCGGAATCGAAGCTACGGCCGACAAAGTAGGAAAAACCGCACTGGGCGCTTTGGCCGCAGGTGTGGGAATACACGCTTTGGCTACCACCATAGCCAAAAGAAAACAAGTGAAGAGAAATGTAAACGAAGGCGTGGAAAACCTTCAGGATTTGGAAAGCTAAACCCTGTTTGCATAACCTTAATGAAGTAATAATCAAAAAAACATAAATTATGGCAGAAAGAATAGTAGTTGACCCCATAACGAGAATCGAAGGTCATTTACGCATCGAAGCCGAAGTGAAAGACGGAAAAATCGTTGACGCATGGAGCTCGTGTACTATGGTGCGCGGACTCGAAAACATCGTAAAAGGTCGTGACCCGCGTGACGTGTGGGCTTTCGTGCAAAGGACTTGCGGCGTATGCACTACGGCTCACGCTCTGGCCTCTGTGCGTGCCGTGGAAGACGCCCTCGGCATCGTGGTACCGCCCAATGCCGAAATGGTTCGAAACATTATGGCAGCGGTTATTTACATGCACGACCACGTGGTTCACTTTTACCACCTGCACGCTTTGGATTGGGTGGATGTGGTCAGTGCACTAAAAGCCGACCCCGAAGAAACCTCGAAAATCGCCCAAAGCATTTCCAATTGGCCCAAAAGCTCCAAAGGATATTTCTCCGACATACAAAAACGCCTGACCAAGTTTGTGGAAAGCGGACAATTGGGCATATTTGCCAACGGTTATTGGGGACACCCCGCCATGAAACTTCCGCCCGAAGTCAACCTTATCGGTGTTGCACACTACTTGGAAGCCTTGGAGTGGCAAAAGGAAATCGTAAAAGTTCACACCATCTTCGGAGGAAAAAACCCGCACCCCAACTACCTCGTGGGCGGTATGGCCTGTGCCATCAATACGGACGACATCGGAGGCATCAACGCCGAACGTCTGGCTTACGTAAAACGTCTGCTTGACGAAGGAAAACAATTCGTCGAACAAGTGTATCTGCCCGACGTCTTAGCCATCGGTTCGTTCTACAAAGATTGGGGATACATCGGCAAAGGATTCGGTAACTATATGAGTTACGGCGAATTCCCCGTTAACGGATACAACGGCGACGAGTGGAAATACAAATCCGGTGTGATTCTCAACTTCGACCTGTCCAAGGTTTACGAAGTGAATCACCGCAACGACGACATTCAAGAGTTTATCAATA
>JAMONI010000117.1 GCA_027065935.1 Flavobacteriales bacterium
ATTCCCAAGCCTTCTTTCGATAATTTGATTAAGGTTTCGAAACTTCCGGTTTCGAGATAAAACTCGTCGGGAAAAATGTTGTCCGAGCGGCAAATGTTCAGAATGTTATCCCGGAAACAATGGCCTTCTTCCAACAACAGAATATCATCCACGGCCAAATCCTGGTCCACCAGTTTTTCTTTGCCGTAAAGCCGGTGTCCCTGCGGAATAAACGCCACGAAAGGTTCGTTATACAAGGGCAACTCCTTGATTTTGGGTTCTTCCAAAGGTGTGGCCAATAATCCGGCGTCGAGTTCTTCTTCTTTGAGCAAATCGATGATTTCCCGCGTGGTATGTTCGTAGATTTTGAGCTGGACTTCCGGGTATTTTTTGATAAAGTCCTTCAAAAAAATAGGCAGTAAGGTTGAAGATAGCGTAGGTATGATACCCAATTTGAATTCCCCTCCTATATAGCCTTTTTCATTTTTTACGATTTCTTCGATTTTACTGTTTTCAATTAATATTTTTTTGGCTTGTTGAATGATTTTTTCGCCTATGGACGTGATTTTTAGGGGTGTTTTGCTCCGGTCGAAGATTTTTACGCCCAGTTCGTCCTCGAGATTTTTAATTTGCATGCTCAAGGTGGGTTGCGTGGCGTGTACTTCTTTGGCCGCTTTGGTAAAATTGCGGTGTTTGGCTACCGCCAAGAGGTATTTTAACTGTGTGATGGTCATTCAAATAAGTTTTTTATGTTTTCGGCGGGCCGTCCTAAGACGGCTTTTCCTTTATAAATCACAACGGGGCGCTCGATTAGCTTGGGATTTTCGGACATAAGGGCAATCAACTCGTCATCCGTGTGTTCTTTGCCTTTGAATTGTTCTTTCCAAATTTTTTCCTGTTTACGTAAAATGTCCCGAGGACTTTTTCCCATCATTTGCAGAACTTGTTTGAGTTCTTGCGGTTCGGGCGGATTTTTCAAATAATCCCTTACTTCGATTTCCACTCCTTTTTCTCCGGCTATGGTGTCCAACAGCTTGAATCCTTCCCTGCTCTTCCGGCACCGTGTGTTATGCCAAATGATTACTTTATCCTTGCTCATATTTTTTTTATGCAAGTATAAGAATTTTTTATAACCGGAAAAACAATTGAAATGTTAAATTTTTTCGAGTTCTACCGTAAAATGACGCAAAATAGGTGGTTCATAGACGATACGGTAACCGGTTTTGGCTTCATGCCGGGTGCTGTAAATATATTTGAGTACTTCGGCCACAAAGTTCATATGGTTATTGGTATAAACCCGGCGCGGAATGGCCAAGCGAACCAATTCGAGTTTGGGATAGCGGTTTTCTCTGGTCACGGGGTCCCTGTCGGCCATAATGGTACCTATTTCCACGCCTCTGATTCCGCCCACACGGTATAGCTCCACAGCCAAAGCTTGCGCACGAAACTGTTCGCGCGGAATGGTTGGTACAAAGCGGTTGGCATCCAAATAAATGGCATGCCCGCCTATGGGTTGCTGAACCGGCACATCCAATTCCATCAAGCGAAGCCCCAAGTAGTGAACTTGTTCCACACGGCTTTCCAAATAATCGAATTCGGTGGCTTCGTCCAAACCTACCGCCAAGGCGCCCATGTCACGTCCGCTCATTCCTCCGTAGGTAACAAATCCTTCGTATAAGATATTGTAAACAATGGCCTTGCGGTAAGTTGCCTCATCGCGCAATGCGATAAAACCGCCCATGTTAACCAAACCGTCCTTTTTGGCACTCATCAACATACCGTCGCCGTATGCAAACATTTCCTTTACGATTTCTTTGATGGTTTTATCTTTATAGGCTCTTTCCCGTTTCTTGATGAAATAGGCATTTTCGGCAAAACGCGCCGCATCGAAATACAACGGAATACCGTACTTCTTGCACACCGCCGATACTTCCCCGATATTTTGCATGCTTACCGGTTGCCCGCCGGCGGTATTGCAAGTCACCGTAAGGATGACAAAAGGGATTTTTTTCTTGCCGTATTTTTTGAAGGCATCTTCAAGCTTATTAACATCGATATTTCCTTTAAAGGGGTGATAATGTTCCGTGTCGTAGGCTTCGTCGATAGTGCAATCCAGTGCCGTGGCTTTGCGCAATTCGATATGGGCTTTGGTGGTATCGAAATGCATGTTACCCGGAATAATGTCCCCTTCCTTAACTAAAGCCGAAAAAAGCACATTTTCGGCACCACGCCCTTGATGGGTGGGAATCAAAAAGGGATATCCGGTTATTCGCTCCACCGTCTCCTTAAGCAATTCGTACGAACGAGAGCCTGCATAAGCCTCGTCACCCCGCATAATTTCAGCCCATTGTTCATCACTCATAGCACCGGTACCGCTATCGGTAAGCAAATCGATAAAAACCTGATGGCTTTTGAGTTTAAACAAATTATATTTGGCTTCTTTGATCCATTTTTCACGTTCTTCCAAAGTGCTTCTTCTGATTTTTTCTACGGTTTTGATTTTATACGGTTCGGCATACGGAAATTCGGGTAAGTGCATAGGTCAATTTTTTTGAAAGAAAGATAGGAATTTTTTTGTTGGAAATGCTTGATGAATGACGTATTTTATCCCTCTCCAACCTGCTTTTTTAAAATCCTTCGGATTTTATTGTTCATTTTTTTTAGAAAAAAACGAACCGGAAAATACGAAACGCCCGCCTGCGGGTGTTCCCTCGATTGATTGGAATGCCAAGTTGGATTTATTGGTTTTTAGCTATTAGTTTTAAATTTTTAGTTGTTTACGACTATTTCAAAATTCCCGCCTTAGGCCGTCGCATTAAAACGATTTTCATACCTTTGTCCAAACCATACGAAATGACATCCGGACATTTTAATTTTATCATACGAAAGGCGACCGAAAAGGACTTTCCCGCCTTGATGGAAATGATTAAAGCCTTGGCGCATTTTGAGAAAGCGCCCGAAAAAGTACGTAACTCCCCGAAGCAAATGCTTGAGGAAAAGGATTTTTTTCAGGCATTTGTAGCCGAAAAAGAAGACGGAGAAATCATCGGTATGGCTTTATTTTTCTTTGCATATTATACTTGGGTGGGCAAAAGTTTGTATTTGGATGAC
The DNA here is from genome assembly GCA_027065935.1 of Flavobacteriales bacterium. GTDB lineage: Bacteria > Bacteroidota > Bacteroidia > Flavobacteriales > Flavobacteriaceae > JAADED01. The sequence goes on from JAMONI010000117.1 coordinate 3,091, forward strand.
CTTTACGTTAAGCCGGAGTA
>JAMONI010000118.1 GCA_027065935.1 Flavobacteriales bacterium
TTTACGTCGGCTTCGGTATAGTCGTATCCGATAAATTCTTCTTCGTCATCGTCGTATAGGACCACCCAATCGCCGGTTTTGATTTGTGTGGCTTTTTTGGACCGGGCTTTTTGTTTGGCCATCTCGCGGTCAAAACCTTCCTTGTCCACCTTATAACCTTTTTCTTCGGCAATTAAGGCCGTTAAATCATACGGAAAACCGTAGGTATCGTAGAGTTCGAATGCTTTTTCGCCGGGTAATGTTTTATCTTGGGCACCGGCCATCATGTTGTCCAGCAGATAGAGCCCTTGTGCCAAGGTGCGCAAGAAGGATTGTTCTTCTTCTTTGATGACGGATTGAATGAGTTGTTTTTGGCTTTTGAGTTCGGGGAAAGTATCGCCCATTTTTTTGACCAAAACGGGAACGAGCATAAAGATGAAGGGTTTTTTAAGTTCGAGGAAAGTATATCCGTATCGAACGGCCCGTCGCAAGATGCGCCGAATGACGTATCCCGCACCGGTATTGGAGGGCAGTTGTCCGTCGGCAATGCTGAAAGCTACGGCACGCACGTGGTCGGCCACCACGCGAAAGGCGATGTCGGTTTGTTCCTTTTCTCCGTACTTTTTTCCGCTGATAATTTCCAATTCTTTGATCAAGGGGCGAAATAAATCGGTATCGTAATTGGATTTTTTGCCTTGCAATACGCGCACCAAACGTTCCAGTCCCATTCCTGTATCCACGTGTTTTTGCGGCAATTGTTCCAATGAACCGTCTTCTTTGCGGTTATTTTGGATGAATACCAAATTCCATAATTCGATGACTTCGGGATGGTCTTTGTTGACCAATAAGTGTCCGGGAATTTTTTTTCGTTCTTCGTCGGGGCGCAAATCGATATGGATTTCGGACGAAGGACCGCAAGGTCCGGTACTGCCCATTTCCCAAAAGTTGTCTTTTTTGTTACCGTAGAGGATTCGTTCTTCGGGAAGGTGTTTTTTCCAATAATCGTAAGCTTCTTTGTCGGGTTCCAGATTTTCGTCTTTGTCGCCTTCAAAAACGGTGGCATACAGGCGGTCTTCGGGAAGTTTGTAAATTTTCGTCAACAATTCCCACGCCCAATCGATGGCTTCTTTCTTGAAATAATCGCCGAAAGACCAGTTCCCTAACATTTCGAACATGGTATGGTGATAGGTATCTTTACCCACTTCTTCCAAATCGTTGTGCTTGCCCGATACGCGCAAACATTTCTGCGTGTCGGCTATGCGTTTGTGCGGCGGATTTTTGTAGCCGAGAAAATATTCTTTGAATTGATTCATTCCGGCATTAGTAAACATTAACGTAGGGTCGTCTTTCAACACGATAGGTGCCGAAGGCACGATTTCATGTCCTTTCGACCTGAAAAAATCGAGAAATTGCTTGCGTACCGTATGCGAATCGGACATATCGAATTTTTTTATAACTTTGCAGGCAAAGATAGTTTTTCTTTTTGTATTTTTTGAGCCCGCATGAGTAAGCAAAAATACATTTTAGACCCGATTACGCTGGAATACAAGCCGGTGAAGCGAAATCGATGGAAAGATGTTTCGGTTTTTGTTTCGGCTTCCGTGTTGTTTATGATTTTGGGTTTTTTGATTCTTCCTCAATATTTCGATACGCCCGAAGAAAAAGCTCTGCGCCGGGAGAAGGAAGAATTGTTGATTCACGTGAATTATTTGGATGAAAAATATAACAAAATTCAAGAAGTATTGACCAACATCCGTCAGCGGGATAAGAATTTATACCGTCTGCTCTTCGAAGCCGAACCCATTCCCGACGAAGTGCGCCAAGCGGGATTCGGCGGCGGCGATTTCTACGAAAACCTGAAAGATTTGAACGAAAGCGAACTTATTGAAAAACTATACCGCAAATCCGACATACTTGCCAAGCAGTTGGTGGTGCAATCCAAATCCTTTGACGAACTCATCGATTTGGCCAAGAAAAAAGAAAAATTTTTGGCCCACGTGCCGGCCATTCAACCCGTAAAAAACAAAGACTTAAAAAGAGTGGCTTCGGGGTTCGGAAAGCGTTTTCATCCTATCTTGAAAATCTGGCGTCCGCATAACGGCATTGATTTTACCGCCAAAGTGGGCACTCCCGTATATGCCACGGGCGACGGCGTGGTTAAATTCGCCGGACGCGGTAACGGATTCGGCATTCATGTCAAACTCGACCACGATTTCGGATACCTGACCGTTTATGCCCATTTGAGCCGGTTGGCCGTAAGACAAGGACAAAAGGTCAAACGCGGACAAATCATCGGCTATACCGGCAATACGGGCCTTTCGGCCGGACCTCACCTGCACTACGAAGTGCATTATAAAGGCAAGCCGGTGAATCCCGTTTATTATTTCTACCGGGATTTGAATGCCGACGACTACGTTAAACTAATGGAATTGGCGGACCAAGCCAAACAATCCTTGGATTAATGCCGCGTAAGCCTTTGCCCGAAAAACTTTATTACCGCATCGGTGAAGTGGCCGAATATATCGGTGTGGAGCCGTCCACTTTGCGTTTTTGGGAAAAGGAATTTCCGCAAATCAAACCCAAACGAAAACCTAACGAGCGCTTATACCGCCCCGAAGACGTGGAGCTATTCGAAATCATTTATTATCTGCTGAAAAAAGAAAAATATACCGTTGAAGGCGCCAAAGCCAAACTTAAATTGCACCGGAAATCCATTAAAGACAACATGGAAACGATTCAAATCCTCGAAGATTTCAAACGAACACTTTTGGATTTAAAAAAACGCTTGTAAATCCTTATCAATCCGTGAATTATTCTTCCTTTGTAAAAATCATTTTTTTTCCGCCTTGTATAAGCGTTAAGGTTTTGTTTGAAGGGTCAAAGTGGAAAGTTGCTTTAACCATGTCCGATTTGAATGTATCTTTGGCCACCGGTTCGATGGCAAATGCGGATTGTCCGCTTCCTTGAACGATTAAGGTATGAGCGTTTTTCGTCACGGTTATTTTCAAATCGATTTGTTCCGATGCATACACCCCTAAGTAAACGTCCAAATCTTCGGAAGATAACTTGTAGCTTGAAAACTCAGGGATTTCATAAGGTTTGTCAAACACGGCACTTAAAACCGCTATGG
>JAMONI010000119.1 GCA_027065935.1 Flavobacteriales bacterium
CGATGTAGCCATCACGGCCGGCGGGATGCAAGGCCATTTCGAACTCAACGTCTTTAAACCCATGATGATTAAAAACGCCTTGGAAAGTGCCGATTTGCTGGCCGACGCCTCCGTTTCGTTCACGGATAAATTGGTAACGGGCATTAAACCCAATCATAAGCGAATCAAAGAATTGTTAGACAATTCCCTGATGTTGGTCACGGCATTAAACCCCGTAATCGGTTATGAAAAAGCGGCGGAAATAGCCAAAAAAGCCTATAAGGAAGATAAAACGCTCAAACAAGCGGCTTTGGAACTCGGCTATCTGACCGAAGAAGAATTCGACAAATACGTCAAACCCGAAAAAATGGTCGGTAAGATTTCATAAAATCAAGATAAGATGAAAAATTCCTTTCCCATCTTCCTTTTACTGATTTTCCTTGCTTCCTGTTCCCCTTCGGAACAAAAAACGCAAGCAAGCGAACCGGAAAGCCCGGTAAACACAATTCAAATTCGCAACGAAACGGCGCAAACCGAAAACGTTTTACAAGTTTGTTTGGCCTGCCACCGCTTGGAACCGGCACACGGCCAACACGACGGACTGACCGCACCTCCCTTTCCGGGCGTGGTGAGACATTACAAAGAACGTTATCCCGATAAAGCAAGTTTTATGAAAGCCGTTAAAGATTATGTAAAAAAACCGAGCAAAGAAAAATCGCTCATGCCCGGTGCCGTAGAACGTTTCGGACTCATGCCTCCGCTTCCTTTGGATGATGCCACACTCGATAAAATCGCCGAAACGCTTTACCTTCTAAAACTGCCTCAACGGGGAAAAATGAAGAAAAAACACCGAAATTAATTTCTCCGTTACAAAATAAACCAACCCGGGTTGAATTTTGCAATAATTTGAATTGCAATTCTACGTGTTCCGGCCTATCCAAACCGTATGCCGCTATATTTTCGTCTTACTTCGGCGTTAAAAGTGTATTTGTTATACTAAAAAACCATCCAAACCTTACTTTTTTCTTACCTGAATCGAACGATTTTTTCAAGCATTCTTTTGTAATTTTGGTTACAAAAACCGGTAAAGCTATGAAAAGAATCCTTACGGGCTTATGGTTTATCGTTTATTCTTTAATTTATGCCCAATCCCATCAATTTCACTTTTGCAACAGTAATTTCGTGGATATTTCCTCCACGGGAACGGCCTTACAGCTGACCAACGACGGCACGGCGGCAATTCAGATTCCGTTCAACTTTGTTTTCGGCAATGCTTCATCGGATCGACTGTTGGTCAGTAACAACGGTGTGGTCTTGTTCGGAGTGACCTCGGGTTTTGTATCACCCGCCAACGGTACATTAGGTCCTATGGACCCCGAAGGTTTTTACGTTTTGTGGGACGATTATTCCGATGCGGGCGGCGGAGTGTATTGGCAAGTGGACGGAACCGCACCCAATCGCCGGGTAATCATTCAATGGCATCGTATGCGATTTACCGACACATCGGTTCCGGGTGATGTCAGCTTCGAACTGATTTTAGAAGAAACCACCAACAATATTTACTACATTTATTATGATTTGGACACCGGAAACGCCAATTATGACGACGGCGCCTCGGCTACCATCGGCTTGATTTGTTGCGGATCGTCCTCCGAACTGGCCACCCCCGTACCCGGCATACAATGCATACTTTATGCGCCCGTCAGCACTGCCGTGGGGAGCGAAGTTACGCGGTTTTCCGTTTCGCTTTATCCCAATCCTTCCGAAAATACGCTCTTCTACGAATCCAAAGACCCCGTTCGGCAAGTAAAAATATGGAACACCGAAGGAAAATTATTGTATGACGCAAAAAGCGATTCCCATCGTGGATTTTTAGAGATTAACGCCTTGAAAAACGGAATTTATTACATTCAATTTATCCTTGACAACGGCGTTATTTTAACCCGAAGGTTTATAAAATCCTGACGATAAACACCAATGGCGTATGGATAAAAAAGCCCGGATAGTGCCGGGCTTATGTTTTTCCGCTAAAGACAAGCCTCAGCGGTTGAGGTTGCGAAGATAATTCAAAGCGCTTCCGGCTTTGAACCATTCGATTTGTTCTTCATTATAAGAATGGTTGACTTTAATCGTATCCACCGACTTGTCGGCATGGACGATTTCCACGGTCAGAGGTTTACCGGGCGCAAATTCGTGCAAATCCACGAAGTTGAACACATCATCCTCTTGCACTTTATCGTAATCCGTTTCATCGGCAAAGGTTAGCGCCAGCATACCTTGTTTTTTCAAGTTTGTTTCGTGAATCCGGGCAAAAGATTTAACAATCACCGCAATAACGCCCAAATGTCGGGGTTCCATAGCGGCGTGTTCTCTTGACGAGCCTTCGCCGTAATTATGGTCGCCTACGATTACGCTTTGTTTTTTGGCTTCCTTAAGGTCCCGGGCCACTTTGCTTACCTGCTCGTAAGCGCCCGTGAGAGGATTTTTGGTTTCTCCCGTATTACCGGTGAAGGCGTTGACGCCACCCGAGAGCAAGTTGTCGGAAATATTATCCAAGTGTCCCCGGTATTTTAACCAAGGACCGGCGGGTGAGATATGGTCGGTTGTACATTTGCCGGCCACCTTGATCAGCAAAGGAGCGCCGTAAATATTATCGCCGTTCCAAGCCGGAAAAGGCGTAAGTAATTGCAATCGTTCGCTACCGGGTTTGATGATAATTTCCACATCCGAGCCGTCTTCGGGAGGTGTAACCAAGCCCGGGTCTTCGGTTTCGAATCCTTGAGGGGGCAATTCCCATCCCGAAGGGTCTTCCAGCCGGATTTCTTCGCCTTTTTCGTTGACCAAAGTATCGGTTCTCGGGTCAAAATCCAATTGTCCGGAGATGGCCAATGCGATGGTAATTTCGGGCGAAGCCACGAAAGCGTGCGTATTGGGATTACCGTCGTTACGTTTGACAAAATTACGGTTGAACGAATGTACGATAGTATTGCGATGTTGGTCGGCTACGTCGTCGCGGCGCCATTGGCCTATACAAGGTCCGCAGGCATTGGTAAAGATTGTGGCGCCGAGTTGTTCAAACACGTCAAGGATTCCGTCGCGTTCGGCGGTATAGCG
>JAMONI010000120.1 GCA_027065935.1 Flavobacteriales bacterium
TAGGGTATGGGAATTGGTTCATGCCAATAAACATAATTATTTTGTTTCGAAAAACATTACCAAAAACCGGGAATTTTTCTGGACCGTGGCCGATATCAATCCCATGCTTCACAAAGGATGGAAAACGGCCATCTTCATTCGGAGAAAATTCTTACCCTTCGACGTAAGAAGCGAGTTCGAAAAACTTTACAACACCTTGTACGAAATCGAAACGCAGGGCGGCGGCGATAGAGTAGCCAAAAAATATTTCCAAGGATGGCTTGAAGACCGTTCGTCACAAACCCTGTCCGATTATATCGTCAAATTATTCGGAGGTGAAGACAAGCTCAAAAAATACCTCACTTCCGAAATCCCCGATGACGAACTCTTTACCGTAGATGCTAGTGAATTGCCATTGGATGAAATTTTGAAAAAGGTGTCGAAGAAAAAACGACGATTCTTTTTTTAAAAACCTAACCCTATGAAGGAATGTAAAAGTTTGGGAATTGAAGACAAGTTGGTGCTTCGAACAAAACCCGATACCAAAATATATTATGTCAACGACGACTTCGTAAAATTTACGGGTTTCGAAGCGGATTCCGTATTATTAAAAGAACTCCACGAAGTGATTCCCGATACCATGCCCGAGCTTTTTAAGGAAATACTTTTGGCGCATTTGAAAGACGACGAACCCTCCTATTACGTAATCAAAGGAAAAACCAACAAGGGCTATTGCTATTGGGGATTGATGCGCGTGACCACTTTTCAGTCCAAGCTCAATAACGAGTTCAGATATCTCGTGGAAATCAAAATGCTCCCTACCAATGCCGTTTTGGAAGGCGAAAAAGTATTTGACACGGTAGAGAAAGTGTATGAAAACGCCGGTGCGGAATTTGCCAAGAAATATTTCGAAGGATTTCTGGAAGAAAAAAACCAAACCTTCGAGGAATTTATCTTGAGCATCCTCGGCGTAAATAAGAAAAAACTGGAGAAGTATTTCAAGATTTGATGGATTCTCAGGGAGCTAGCACCATTTTACCTCAATAATTTTACGGTATTTCGTGCAAAAGGCTTAATTAATCTAAAAGCCTCGGAATATCGTAGTTTTTTTAACAAGCGAAGTTTGCAGCGTCCTATAATTATGATGGAAATTAATTCTATCATCTGAGTTGTCGTAAAAAAAGTAATCAAGTTACTTTGCTAGTATTTTATCTTTAATTTTTGCACACTTTTTTGTCATATTAGATATCATTTTCATATTACTTTTTTCCGATTGTGGAATTACGTAACTTTGTCTAAATTCAACATTCATGCAACCAAAAAAATACTTCGCTCACGAAACGGCGGTCATCGATGAAGGCGCCGAAATCGGAGAAGGCACCAAAATTTGGCATTTTTCGCATATAATGCCCGGCGCTAAAATCGGCGAGCGTTGCAATATAGGTCAAAACGTGGTGGTTTCGCCCGGTGTGGTGTTGGGCAAAAACGTAAAAGTCCAAAATAACGTGTCCATCTATACCGGCGTGATTTGCGAGGATGACGTCTTTTTGGGGCCGTCTATGGTGTTTACTAACGTGAGCAATCCGAGAAGTGCCATCGTACGGAGGGACAAATACGAACAAACCTTAGTCAAAAAAGGCGCCACCATCGGTGCCAATGCCACCATCGTTTGCGGGCATACCATAGGCGAATACGCCTTTGTGGGCGCCGGTGCGGTGGTGACCAAAGACGTACCGCCATACGCATTGGTAGTAGGAAACCCCGCCCGTCAAATCGGTTGGATGAGCGAATACGGCCACCGCTTGCATTTCGACGAAAACGGTATTGCGGTATGTCCCGAAAGCGGCGAAAAATATAAATTGGAAAACGGCCGCGTCAGAAAAATTTCCGGCAATGAATAATCAACCTAAAAAATTCGGCCTTATAGGCTTGGCCGGATATATCGCCGAACGGCACCTCAAGGCCATCAAAGATACCGGCAACGAGCTTGTGGTGGCATTGGATAAATTCGACAGTGTGGGTAAAATCGACCGGTATTTTCCCGATGCGGATTTTTTTACGGAATTCGAACGCTTCGACCGGCATGTGGAAAAACTACGCCGCCAAGGCACGCAATTGGATTACATCACCATTTGCACGCCCAATTATTTGCATGACGCCCATATCCGCTTTGCCCTTCGCGTAGGCGCCGATGCCATATGTGAAAAACCCATTGTCCTCAACCCATGGAATATCGATGCGCTACAAGAAATCGAGAAGGAGACCGGCCGGAAAGTCAATACCATTTTACAACTGCGCTTGCATCCGAGTATTGTAGCCCTTAAAGAAAAAATCGATAAAGAACCGCCCGGAAAAATTCACGACATCGATTTGACTTATCTCACATCTCGCGGCAAGTGGTATTATGCTTCATGGAAAGGCGATATCCATAAGTCCGGCGGAATTGCCACCAATATCGGTATCCATTTTTTCGATATGCTCATGTGGATTTTCGGCGAAGTCAAGAAAAATATCGTCCACTTGCACGAACACGACCGGGCGGCCGGCTACATGGAATTGGAAAAGGCCCGCGTGCGGTGGTTTTTGTCCATCAATTACGACGTATTACCCGACGAAATCAAAGCCAAAGGCCAACGGACTTACCGTTCCATCACCGTGGACGGAAACGAAATTGAATTCAGCGGTGGTTTTGAGGATTTGCATACCAAGAGTTACGAAGAAATTCTCAAAGGAAACGGTTTCAGATTGGATGCCGCCCGTCCGTCCATCCAATTAGTGCACGACATACGCAACGCGCCCAAGCAACGCGGCGTAGGAGAGGAACATCCTTTCGTTCAAAAACCTTTGGCCAAACATCCGTTTTTTAAATAACGCGCTTATGAAGAAAATCCGAATGGTTGACTTGCAAAGTCAATATCAAAAAATAAAACCCGAAATCGATCAGGCTATTTTTGAAGTTATCGAAAGCGCCCGTTTCGTGCGCGGCCCTCAAGTCAAACAATTCGAAGAGGAACTGGCGGAATATTTAGGAGTGAAGCATGTCATCGGTTGCGGAAACGGTACCGATGCCCTTCAGGTTGCTTTAATGGCCTTGGATTTACAACCCG
>JAMONI010000121.1 GCA_027065935.1 Flavobacteriales bacterium
GGTTTTGGGAGGCAGTTCTTTGGCAACCTGTTCTTTGGTGCGCCGTAGCACGAACGGACGGATAAGTTTTTGCAATTCGGCGGCAATTTTTTCATCACCGTCGCGATCTACGGGTCGGGCAAATTGTTCGCGAAAGCTTGTCATACTTCCGAAAAAACCGGGGTTTACGAAGTTCATTTGCGCATAGAGGTCGAAGGTACTGTTTTCGATGGGCGTGCCCGTGAGCGCCAAACGGTTGCGGGCTTGTAACAGATTGACGGCTTTATAACGCAACGAAGTGGGATTTTTGATGGCTTGGGATTCGTCCAGGATTACATAATCGAATTTGTAATCTTTTATTTTCTCCAAGTCCCGTGAAAGGGTTCCGTAGGTTGTGATTATTAAATCGTATTTGTCAAAATGCTCGAAGTTTTGTTCACGTTGTGGTCCGTAATGATATAGCACTTTCAGGTGCGGTGCGAATTTTTCGATTTCTTTTTTCCAATTGAACAGGAGTGTTGTAGGCACGATGATAAGATGCATTTTTCGTTCTTGATTTATCAAGGATTGCAAAAAAACGAGTACTTGTAAGGTTTTGCCCAATCCCATGTCGTCGGCCAGTATGCCGCCCCATCCCAATTCGTCTAAAAAATGCATCCAATTGTATCCTTCTTTTTGGTAATCGCGTAATTGCGCTTTGATTTCGGACGGGATGGCAATTTCTTGGATTTGTTTGACGGATTGAAGCCGTTTGCGTTTTTCGGTTATTTCTTTGAGGATTTTTTTGTCGTCGATGCGGTCGAACAACTCTTCGATGATGGCAAAGCAACGTTTGGAAATTCGGATTTTATCTTTTTCCAACCTGCCGAACCGGAAATATTTTTTTAAACGGCGTAGCCATTCTTCGGGCAAAATGCCTACGGAACCGTCTTTGAGTCGGATATATTTTTGATGATTGGTGACGGCTTTTTTCAGGTCGGCAATGCGTACGAGGTTGTTCCCGAACCTTACCTTGATGTTGACGTCGAACCAATCGATATCCGATTGTAAAGAAACGCTTATGGAACCTTTATAGGGCGAATATTTGAATTTTTTCAGTTCGTTAATGCCGTACACTTCCACCTCTTGTTCGTTGAGGGCTTCGAAAAATCCGTAAAACCATAAATCGTCCAGGAAATCATCGATAAGAATGGAAAACACCCCGTTGGTTTTTTGCGCTTCGAAAGAAGGATGTAACTCGGCCAAGCGATCGAGAAAAAGGCGTTCGGCCTCGCGGTTACGGACAAGTTCGACGATGGTATTGTTTTCCCTGTCCCAAGTCATGAAATTACCGGTATTGTGCAAAGCGATTTCCCTGTCGTCGTAAACCACTTTGGAGGTAATGATAATGTGATTTCCCTCTTCCGACAAATATACCCTTTCGGTATGGTAATCCGTGATTATGGGCCGGTGATTGATCATCCGGTTGTCGAATTCGAATTCGAAAATTTCCGACAATGGTTTGATAAAACGCTCGAAAAGTTGATGTCCGTGTCGAGGTAACGACCATATTTCTTGAGGAAATCCGGTAAGAAACCGGACGGCCGTTTCCGAGTGAATGTGATACCAAACGTTATTTGTATTGTAATGAACGATATAACCGAAATGTTCGATTTCTTCGGAATCGAAAGGCACCAGTTCGTTTTCCAAACGCCAGTGCGGTACGGCACGGATAAAGCCGTCACCGTCGGTGATTTTTATTACCAAGCGGGCATCTTCATTTGACAAGTTCATCCGGGACAAAGTGCCTTTACGAAACTTACGGGGCAAGTCGGGTTTGAAGAATCCGTACACATAGGGTTGACGGTGCATGTGATGAAAAATTCGTTTGGAAAGTTCAAAATCGTTTTCTTCATCAAAACGTTCGATAAGCTTGAGAATCTTTCGTTGGTCCGCTTCGATAATGACATCATCGTAATCCGATGGGCGGTCTAAAACTTCCACTCGTGCGATCAGGTCGGAACTGGAAGCATTAGGTTTGCCTTTTACCGGCACATACCTGAGCAAATCATACGGCGAAATGTAATCATCGTCAATTTTGTACAAATGCAATACAAAACCCGGGCGTAATACCGCCGGACTTTTCGCTTTGCTTTTTGTTCCCTTAAGGTGAATGTTTACGGCCGATTCTCTGATATGGCTAATGACTTCGTCGAATTCTTTATTGAGTATATGAATCAAAGCCGGGCTTGTTTCTTTCAAATCAACCGTTAGTCCGTTTTCAAAATCAAATTTCAATTGGAAAAAGAAGTCAAAAGAGTTTTCGGGAATGTTTAATTGCCGTTCAATCATTTGCTTATAGCGGTGCAAGTGGTTGAAATAAACATCCGGGAATTCGGGCATTACACGGGCGATACTTTTGAGCACAAACGATTCGGCAGGTTTTAATTTTCCCGGGCTTACCTTAATATTTTCATCATCAGAAATCCATATTTTGCCGCCCTTCTTGAAAATCTCCACTTTGACAAAGATCAAGCGGGTGGAATTGACCAAAACAAATGTAATTCTATCCTTATCGAAGTTGATTTCTTGCAATACATATTGTTGTTTTGAACGTATTCCCATGATTTGCTTGTCGGTTTCGGTAATTTTTTCGAGGTAATTCAAATCAAGAGAATGAAATTTTTTTATTTCCAAAGGTTCTTTTTTTCTTAACGGCATACCGGTTCCGTAGTCAATTAATGTCCGGTCCAATATGTCATCCAAGTAATACATTAATACGGCCACTTCGTGTTTGCAAATACCACCCCAATCGTAAGGGCAGTTGCAAGTGATATGGATTTTCCGCTCTTCAACCCCCGACAATTTGACCTTATAATTCTGATTTTTACTGCCTTTTACCGTGAAAATGAATTGGCGGGTGCTATGATGGAATCCGGAAAAATGCACTTTCCCTTGCCGGTAGAGAAGCAGGCCGCGTTCTTTTACTTTTCCTAAAGCATATGAATCGATGTATTGCATTATGAATGATGTCGTTTCTTTGTCTTTATTCATTTCTTTGATTATTTTAAAACGGTATTGAAGTTTTCTTATAAAGATTTAGCGCGACAAAGATTTATCATG
>JAMONI010000122.1 GCA_027065935.1 Flavobacteriales bacterium
TATCGAATATTATTTTTCCTACTTAAACAAATCGTTGATCCAAAAACCCCTCAACGAAAGGATATCGAAGGAAGAATTGAAAAAAATTATAAGCAACGTTTTTAAAAAAAACGATTTGGATATACCGTTTGAATTTGCCGTGTATCATAACGGCTCGGAAACCGCCATAAAAAGCGAACATTTTTCCGATTCGGACAAATATATCGTCATCCGGCACAAGCTATTTGAAGAAGTTCCCACCGACAAGGAAGTGGAACTCCTCATCGCCATAAAGAAAACCGATATTTACAAGGATAATATCATCCTGTTTCAAATCCTCTCTTACCTTTTTACGGCTTTTCTGATGATTTCATTCCTGATAACCATCTATAACATGATGCGCCAAAAACACCTGTCGGAATTAAAAAACGACTTCATCAACAATATCACGCACGAATTCAAAACCCCCATCGCTACAATTAATCTGGTCATCGATTCGCTAAAATCACCCGGCGTCATCAACGACCCTCAAAAAATAAAGCATTACCTGAAAATCCTAAAAAAAGAAAACCAACGCATGCTCAGTCAGGTGGAAAAAATCCTGTTCTTGGCCAAGCTCGAACAAGGCAAGGTGATTTGGAACAACGAACCCGTCAACGTCCACGACATCATCATGGAAGCCATCAATCACATGAAATTGATTTTCGATTCCAAAGGCGCTCAAATCAACCTGCACCTCAACGCAACCAATCCTTACGTGAAGGGTGACCCCGTTTTCCTCTTCGATGCACTGATCAACCTGTTGGACAATGCCGTAAAATACAGCGGAAACAAAAAAATAGAAATTACCATCACCACCCGGAACAAAAAGAAAAACCTCGTCGTCGAAGTATCGGACAAAGGCGTGGGCATGGCCAAAAACGTATATGAGAAAATTTTCGACAAATTTTACAGAAAACCCACCGGAGAAGTTCACAACATCAAAGGACACGGAATAGGATTGACCTTTGTAAAACAAGTGGTCAAAAAAATGCGAGGCGACATTTACGTAACCAGCAAACCCGGTGAAGGCACGACCTTTAGTATTTATCTGCCCACCGTTGCGCCCGAAGAAACGGAAAACCTGCAAGAAAACAACGAAGAACCTAAAAGCGAACATAACTCTAAAAACCATAAATCATGAAAACAACAAAAAAACGAATCTTATTGGTGGAAGACGATCCCAACTTCGGCCCTATGCTAAGGGATTTCCTCAAACTCAACAACTATGAAGTTGTCCTGGCTACCAACGGAATCGAAGGCTTGGAAAAATTCAAACAAGGCGAATTCGATTTGGTACTCCTGGATGTGATGATGCCTTACAAAGACGGATTTACCCTGGCTACCGAAATCAGAAAATACGATGAAGACATCCCGATAATTTTCATCACCGCCCGGACCATGAAAGAAGACGTAATCAAAGGCTACCAATCCGGTGCCGACGACTACATCACCAAACCCTTCGACTCCGAAGTTCTTCTCTACAAAATCAATTCCCTTATCAGCCGAGGAGCCAAAATCACCGAAAAAAAACCCGAACAAACCACTTATCAAATCGGAGATTTCTTCTTCGACAGCAAATTGCGCCTTTTGAGGTATAAAAAACAACAACCCCAAAAACTTTCGCCCAAAGAAGCCAAATTGCTCAAAATGCTCGCCGACCACAAAAACGACCTGATGCCACGCGAAAAAGCCTTAACGCAAATTTGGATGGACGACAATTATTTTACTTCGAGAAGTATGGACGTGTACATTGCCAAATTGCGCAAATATCTGTCCAAAGACCCTAAAGTGGCCATCGTAAACATTCACGGCGAAGGTTTCCGGTTGGTGGACGAATCCGATAAAGTAGACAAATAAAAATTGAAATACCGAAAAGCCGGACAGTTCTTCTTTGCCGCATCTCTCGAAGGCGATCGCTATATGTTCGACACCTTCGAGAGCAGGCATATCGTAAAGGTTTTGCGCAAACAAACGGGCGACATCCTTTTCCTTACCGACGGAAAAGGTAATATAGCCAAAGGAAAAATAATCCTTAGCTCCCGCAACAAAGCCGGCGTGGAACTGGTCGAAAAAATATCGGAACCCGAACCGACAAAAAAATTACACGTGTATATCGCACCCACCAAATCCGTCGATCGTTTCGAGTGGTTTTTGGAAAAAGCCACCGAACTCGGCGTTTGGGAAATCACACCGGTACTCACCCGATATACGCAACGCACCAAGTTAAATTACGAGCGCTTGGAAAAAATCATCGTATCGGCCGTCAAGCAATCCCTGCGAGCGTATAAACCCCGCTTAAACCGGGCCGTAAAGCTTTCGGAATTGCGCTTTGAAAATAAAGATTTTTTTGCGGCACTTTGCGACGGCTCTCTCGAAAATACCGGAAAGTTCGCCGAAAGTACCAACGCCGCCATACTCATCGGTCCCGAAGGCGGATTTTCAACCGATGAAAAGGATTTTATCAAACAAAACGGACTCATCCCCGTCAAACTAAACGGTGCCAGACTTCGAACCGAAACCGCCGGCATTGCGGCCGTGTGTTTGTTTAACCTAAAAATATAATGCCCTATGCAAAAAAATATACTGAAATTTATCTTTTGGACGGCATTGGTTATCATTGCGCTCTGGTATTATTTGAACCGTTAATGACCCCGTGAATTCCCGGAAAGTACCTTGGGAAACATTTACGGCTTCTCAAGAATTTTATTGAAAAATCACTTCGGGAAATTTTCCATAGAACAATCCCACTGGGTAAACCCACTGGGTAAACCCACAGGGTAAACCCACAGGGTAAACGTGCAATTCGTGGTAAAAAAAACAAACCATAAAAAATCTCACATTCGCTGCACTCATAACAATCATTCCGGAAGAAACGCCTTCGTACGGGGGATTCCTCGATGGAGTTGAATGCGCAAGGGTTTATATGCCGGTAAAATCTTTCTTTGCTACAATGAAATCAGTAGTGAGCTTACAGTCAAAGTCCGAATCGATGTCCGATTGTCCTTAGCCGTTCTTCGTTTTTATTTCCGTAAAAAGCTTGGTATTTTTGT
>JAMONI010000123.1 GCA_027065935.1 Flavobacteriales bacterium
GTTTATAAGGATCGCCTAAAAGCAGTTTTGTTATACCATCCGGTCGAGCAATTCCCTTACGGTTTTGTCATCGACGGAAAGCACGCCGTCCAAGGAGAGCTGTCTTAAATCTTTGTCTATGACACCGGAAATCAATTCGTTTTGTTCGTTCTTCAGATGATAAATATTAAGGTAAATATCTTGCGCTTTTTTCAGGTCGCCCTTCAAAAGAAGCCAATGCGCATAATTGGTTTTCAGTATCAAATTATGCGGGTCCAGTTCAAAGCCTTTCCGGATGGCTTCTCCGGCTTTGTCCAACGCATTGCTTCGGAGCGCATACCACGAATAATCGATATAGCTTTGCAAGAGTTTCTTTTTTGCTTTCGGATTCGAAGGATACTTGCGCACTACGTTTAATACTTCGTTCAATACCTGTTCCTGAATATTTAATTTTTCTTGCGGTACGGTGGTTTCCAAAATTTTTTCTTCCATTAAAGCCGTTCGGTTAATTAAGTCCACTACGGACAGATATTCTTCGTCCACATGAGAAAAATAATCATCGAAATAATCGATATCGCTTTTCATACTTTTGATAACCGGACGGTTTTCGTCATAAAGACTAATCCGTTGTTTGACTTCGTCGAGCAATTGTTCGGCCGGTTTTTTATATTTTATGTCGGCTTCCGTCTCCATAAGGTTCAAGTGAAGCGTAATCATGTTGAGCAAAGTGGCCGACAAGTCCAAATTGAAAAATTCGGGATGTTTTTCGGCCAAATCTCTTCGGATTGCAATGGCTTTTTCGTAGTATTCGTAAGCTTTGTCGTATTCTTTCCGGGCATCGAATAAAATCCCCAAATTGTGATAAACCGTTGCTACGTAATGGCGGTATTTTTCCGGTTCTTGACCCGCCAGCTCTTTATAAGTTTCTGCGGCGCGTTGATAATATTCGATGGCTTTTTTCTTTTTATCTTCTTTTTTCTTTTCTTTTTTTTCGTCGAAAATATTGTCGATGGACAAAATCCCGAATCCGGAAAATCCGCTCACGCCACCCGAGTCGTAGTCGTCTTTGGGTTCGTATTCTTCGGCATAGATAATGCCCAAATTATTTAAGGTTGCCGCATAAAAAGGTAAAAAATAGGCCCGGTTTTCTCGGACGAGTTTTTCGTACTCTTCCAAAGCTTCCTTGTAATACTTGATGGCATCGGCTTGGGCGTACATCAATCTGGACACCGAGCCCAAATTGTTGAGTGCCGACGCCAGCAAAGGGCGATAGGCACTTGGATTCTTTTCCGTAAGCGCTCTGAAAAGTTTGATGGCTTTAAAAAAGTTACTTCTCGAATCGTGCATATTGTTTTCGTCGGAATAGATAACGCCCAAATTAAAATGGGCATTGGCCGTAAGCGCTTCGGCCGCCGGGTCTTGTGCCTCCATTCTTTTATAACGGTTGATTGCCTCACGAAAATATTTTTTGGCCGTATAATAATCTTTTTTGGTCTGTGCGGCAATGGCCAGCGAATACATGGTATTGGCCAAGTGCCGGGCATAGGGGCCGGGGGTGTTTTTTTCTCTCTCTTCAAATATTTTCAATGCCTTTTTGTGGTAATCCACGGCTTGCTTCGGATCTTCATTGAGGAGCAATACACCCAAATTATTGTAGAGCGTGGCTCGGGTCACATCAAGCTGATGCTTTAGTTGTTCGGGCAAATAGTCGAACGCATGCAAAGACTTCCGGAATACCTCAAGGGCTTTATCCGGCCGGTTTAACCGCATGTAAATACTGCCCAAAGTATTCCACACATCGATTTTTTGTTCGATTTCCTCGGCTTTTTCAAGCGCCGACAAATAATGTTCGACCGCCTCGTCGAGTTTGTTTTCGCTTACCAAATAGTTAGCCGTCAAAATATCTTGTTCGAATGTTGTTGTCATATATTTTCTTTTAAGAGGTGCAAATATTCGTTTCTGGAAATTTCATCATGCCCCAAGTAGGCGGTTTCACACGTGGGTTTTTGCAAGTCAATCATTATAACTTCCGTGTCTTTTAACTTTTCCGACAAGGCTATTAATGCATATTCGGCCGCATATTTTTCCGTACCGTTAATAAACTCTCCGAAATATACGCGGTTTACTTTGGTACCGAAAAATCCGCCTACCGGTTCTCCGTCCCTGTAAACGCTTACGCTAAACGTATGACCTTTTTTTTCCAAATCCAAGTATGCCAAAATCATCTTTCCCGTCAACCATCGGTGGTTCATCGGCCGGGCATTTTCGATTGCTTGGATGAACTTCATCACTTTTTCCAAATCCGTGTCAAACTTTACTTCAAACCCCGACTTGGCAATTACACTCGCAATGGCCTCCGGAACTTCCAATCGGCGGGGAAACATCACGGTTCGCGGATCGGGAGAATACCAATTGGGATAACGCATGGGATGATTCCACGAAAAAAAACCGTTTTTATGTCCTTCCAAAACCCATTCGGCCGTGATGTCTCCTCCTTCGGCTAAAAAACCGTCGTTATCGGCAAATTGCGCAGGAGGAAAGGCAATTTTATCTTTTTCCAAACGAAATGCCGGCATAATTGTGTGATTTTAGTTACTAATATATGGAAAATTTACAAAAGGCTTATATTTGTATGCTTGTCAAAAAAAATAAACGAAATGTCCAAAAAAATGCAACTTCAGTGTCCTATGCCCAAATTCGACTTCGATTTTATAACCATGGGACACGGCAGCGGTGGTTTGTTGACGCAAAAATTACTGGAAAGCGGTGTATTCGACTTGCTGTCGAACGAAAAATTAGACCACCATCACGATGGTGCCGTCATCGAAGCGCAGGGGTCTTTGGCCTTTTCAACGGATAGTTTCGTTATTTCCCCGATTTTTTTTCCGGGAGGCAATATCGGAGAACTGGCGGTAAACGGCACGGTAAACGATATCGCCATGTGCGGTGCCGTTCCCAAATATATTTCTTTGAGTTTTATTCTTGAAGAGGGCTTACCGATGGAAGAGTTCTGGGACGTATTGGTGGGTGTTAAAACGGCTTGTGAAGCAGCCGGCGTTCAGGTGATT
>JAMONI010000124.1 GCA_027065935.1 Flavobacteriales bacterium
AAGCTCGACATCCGGACGAGCCGTAAACCGGGTTTGTCCGGTAGCCGTCCGGCCGTCGTGTTTGACTTCGATGCGATATTCCGACGAATCGTTCGGAATATAATCTCCCGTATAGCGCAAAACGGTAACATCAAACCCCAGCGTATCCACGGCAATACCGTTTTCATACAAAACCACCTCGGCACCTTCAAGGTAAGGGAGGAACTCGTCGGGTTCGTCCAACGGGACAGTCCGGCTTACGGAAACGCCAACCGTGGAATCGGGTTCTATGATACCGAGTACAAACAACTCCCCTTCATATTCGGGCAAATCAATCCGGATTAATTTGTAGCAAGAATGAAATAAAAATAAAAACAAAAAAAACGGAGCCGATTTTTTCAACATAAGCTTTACATGATTATCATTATGATTTTCAACGCAAAATATAGGAAATTTATTACATAACTTACCGTTAAAGTATCTTTTATCACAAAATCAAAAAAAATTATGACAATCTTCTTGGGATAAAACATTAATTTTCATTATCATTGCGACGAATCAAAACGCAAATAAATGAGTGACAAATCCAAATATAACAGTGTGGTTTCGCAAATTATTCAGGTGTCCCCCACAATGCGCATTATCCGGGTGAAACCCGACCAATGGGAAATGCCTCCTTTCAAACCCGGCCAATTTGTCGTTCTCGGATTGACGGGTGACGAACCCCGAACGCCCGAAGCTTCACAAGAACACAAACCCGCCGATCCCGACAAACTCATCCGCCGGGCCTATTCCATTGCATCGTCGTCCCGGGACGATTACGTGGAGTTTTACATTTCACTCGTAAAATCGGGTCAGTTGACCCCGCGACTATTCAACTTGCAAGTGGGCGACCGCCTGTTTATGAGCCAAAAACCCACCGGTATGTTCACGCTCGACCGGGTACCCGAAGGGCAAAACATCATCATGTTTGCCACCGGAACGGGCATCGCACCCTACATGAGTATGCTCCGAACCGATGCATTGAGCCGTAAAGGAAAAATCGTGGTAGTACACGGCGCAGATAACAGTTGGGACCTGGGTTATCACGGCGAACTGAAACTATTGGAACGTATGTTCCCCGACAAATTGGTATATTACCCGACCATCACCCGACCCGACTTGGAACCGGCCGACTGGGAAGGCGACACGAGATTTTTTGAAGAAATCTGGAAAGACGAAGCCTTCAAAGAAAAAGTCGGCCTGAACCCGAAACCCGACAACACACACATTTTTCTGTGTGGAAATCCCAACATGATACAAAGCATGAAAAATTTGCTTAAAGAAGAAGGATTTAAAGAACACACCAAGCGCGAACCCGGTCAAATCCACGCCGAAGAATTTTAACAAAACCGGAACAATACCTCTTCATCAAGCAAAGGCTTTACGGTTTTCCTTTTTTTTACTAATTTTATGAAAAATACCGAAAGCCATGAAAAAGTTTTTGTTACTTTACACATACGTTTTGTTTCACATTACCGCCTTGAACGCCCAACACGACGTTATCATACGCGTGGAAGACCCGTTTAGCTTCCGCCCCGTGCCGAATGCTTACGTCCTCCTTAATAACTCGGAAAAGCAATATTATTACAAAACCGGACCGGACGGAACATTGAAAATTTCATGGTCGGGACCGGTGGAAGTATCCGTTACCGCATCCCGTTACCAAACCTTAACCGCCCGCTTCGACGTAACCGGCCGGATGGAAATCGGTTTCTTACTCGACCCCGAACAAGACTACGTTCCGGAACATAAACAAGACGTTTACTTGGAAGCTTATATCTTCGACAAAGAAACTTATGCCCCCGTTCCGCAAGGAAAAATAACCGTATATGCCAATGAATTCCGTTTTACCGTCCGGTTTTCAGACGGAAAATTCATCCTGGACCGATCCAATGCCCCCGGTTGGTGGACCGCATTACCCGAAGAAACGGAAGTAACCTATGTGATAGAAACGCCGACCCACACCGATTATCTGGAAACCGATCTTATTCCGCAGGTGTACACGGTAAAAGATTTCCGGCTATCGACATCACCGGGACATCTTAAGAAAAATTTCCCTTATTCCGAACAAGTCAAGCAAATTCCGGATGATATACGGCAAAAACTCCACCGCTCTTCCCCTCAAAGTAACCTTCAAACCGCTTGCGACCGCCTGCCCAACACCATACGCGTAGGCACTAACTGTAATTGCAACGATTGCGCCAGCGTGATGACCATGACCTTGCAAACTTACGTTAAAAAAGGACTTAACGACGAATGGATAGCCAGCTGGCATATGGAATCGCTCAAAGCAGGTTCGCTTCCTTACCGGACCTACGGCGCTTACTACGTTTATCACCCCATCGACCCCAATTACGACATTGCCAACACCACTTGCAAGCAAGTTTGGGACAGCGACTACAGCACCCGCTGCTACACCGCCGCCGATGCCACTTTGGGCGAATATTTGGAAACCGCCGGCGGAGCCATTGCATTTTCGGAATATTCGGCCGAAAACAATTGCTTGAATCCTTCATCCTCCTATCCTTGCAATTGCGGCGACGGTTATTCGGGTAACGGCACCGACTGGCCTTGTATTCAGGATGCGGTTTGTGCAGGTCACGACCGTTACGGTCACGGAAGAGGTATGTGCCAATGGGGAAGCTCCCGGTGGGCCAACAACGGCCGGAATTATCAATGGATTGCCAATCATTATTATAATCCCGGGCATATTTACCGCTGTGGAACCAACCATCCGCATCCCGACTTTGCCGTTAGCAATCCTGCGGCTAATCCCACACAAGCAACCCCCGGAACCTCGGTTTCGGCCTCATGCATGATACAAAATCCTACTTCTTATAAAACCGACAAAAGTTTAATCAAGCTTTTTCTGTCGGCGGATACCCAATTCGACACTTCGGATATTCCTTTGGATACCCTTACCTTATGGCCGCTGCAACCCGGCGGAAGTATCACCAAATATTTCGACTTTCAAGTGCCTAACGTAGCCAACGGAAATTATCATCTGCTTTTTGTCGCCGACCCG
>JAMONI010000125.1 GCA_027065935.1 Flavobacteriales bacterium
AAGTGGTGGAAAAAGGCAAAGGCGACAAGGTGTTTATCAACACTACGGGTATAGGCATCATGCATCCCGAAGCCGACATCGGTCTGAAAAACGTTAAGTCCGGTGACAAAATCATTGTCAGCAATCAAATTGCCCGGCACGGTATTGCTATTCTGTCACGGAGGCAAGGATTGGAGTTTGAAAGCACCATAGAAAGCGATACGACCAACCTAAACCGTGAAGTAATAGCCTTGCTGGATGAATTCGGTAAGGATATTCATCTTTTTCGCGACCCCACACGAGGCGGTTTGGCCGCCACGCTCAACGAAATCGCCAAAGAAACCCGTACGGGCATCTTGCTCAATGACGAGAAAATCCCCATCGACCGTCAGGTAAAAAGCGCTTGCGAACTCCTCGGACTCGACCCGCTTTATATCGCTAACGAAGGCGTTTTCATCGCCGTTGTGGACGCTTCAATAGCAGACCAAGCGGTTGAAAAACTCAAATCCTTGGATAAAACCCGGTATGCATCCGTAATCGGAACAGTAACTTCGGCGCATCCGGAGAAAGTCATTATCCAAAACATAATGGGGGGCAAACGCGTAGTGGGAATGGCCGTAGGCGAGCAATTGCCCAGAATTTGCTAATCACTCCTATTCGTTCGGACTGTCGGGTGCCTCCAGTTCGTCAATTTCACCGAGGCGTTTGATCAGTTCGAATGTTTCCTTGGCTTCTTTCTCATCCACCACACTGATGGCCGTCCCTACGTGAACCAATACGTAATCTCCTACTTTGGCCTCGGGCACCATGGCCAAGTTCACTTCTTTTTTTATGCCGTCGAAGTCAACCTTCCCTATTCGGAAAGTTTCGTCTAACTCCGCTACGATTTCAATCAATTTTCCGGGTATGGATAAGCACATGGGGTTCGATTTTTTGAGGTTATTTTTTTACACAAAAATTTACGAATTATTTCTGTTTCTTTTGCGCTTCTTGTAATAACCAAGCATACCAATCATCCATTCCTTGTCCGGTAGTGGCGGAAATCTCGAAAAAAGTCAAACGGGGATTGACCCGCAAAGCGTAATCTTTCAATCGCTCCAAATTGAAATTCAAATAAGGCAACAGGTCGATTTTATTGATCAAACACACGTCAGCCGAGTGAAACATATCGGGATATTTTATCGGTTTGTCTTCCCCTTCGGTTACGCTTATTATAACCACCCGCTTGTCTTCGCCCAAATCGAACATGGAAGGACATACCAAATTTCCCACGTTTTCAATCATCAAAATGGAATTTTCCTTAGGGTTTAGCGTCTTAACGGCACGGTAAATCATATCACTTTCCAAATGACACCCTTGTCCGGTATTCACTTGAACCACTGGCACTTGTAAGGCGTCGATGCGTTCGGCATCGTTCATGGTCTGTTGGTCGCCTTCTATCACGTAAAAATCCGCTTTACCTTTTAAGTCTTTCAATGTGCGCTCCAACACGGACGTTTTTCCCGAACCGGGTGAACTCACCAAATTAAGCACGAATATGTTTTTGGCTTCGAAATACCCGCGATTGCGCGCCGCCTCCACATTATTTTTGTCCAACACATCCTTTTCCAAATCAATATGTAACTTATCCCCATGATGGTGATGATGGTGGTGATGGTGATGTTGATGATGCTCGTGGTCGTGGTCGTGGTGATGATGTTGTTGACCCGGCTTTTGAATGGACACATGATCGGTTCCGCATCCGCAAGTTCCACACATAGTATTTAATTTTACTAATTATTTCCCGATAATACTAAAATTTCAATGCATAAGCTTACTCTACTTCGATAGCTTTTACTTTCAGTTCTTTTCCCTTCCGGATGTCTTTAAAATAACTTCCGCATTGCGGACATCCGTCATAAATATTTTGTATTTTAAACGTCGTACCGCAATCCAAACATTCGGCCTCCGCTTCAATGTAATCGATTTTTCGCACGGCATTTTCCAAAGGGGTTCCCTTTACGGCCGTGTCCCAAACATAATTCAATGCGTCCATCTCCACTCCCGATAACGAGCCTATTTCCATTTCAATTGAAGTTACCTTCGACTTGTTCGCCTTCCGTAACTCCTTCTCCACCAAATTTACAATACCCATAACAATGGAAAGTTCGTGCATCTACAATAACCTTTTTCGGTAACTTTACCTACACCCAAATATACGAATTTTTACATTACGATGAATCCGAATGATTCAAATCAAAAAAAACCGCATCCCGAAGAAGGGTGCGGCAAATGGTGTAATGTTATGAGAAAGTCGGATTTTAAGGATTATTTTCTCCGCCTCCCTGAACGGGCAGGGTCGGGCCTTCGTTTTGAGGTGTAGGCTGTGCCGGAGTTTCTACGGATTCGGGAATGGCGATGTCTTCTTTTTCTTCCGTAGATTTAAATACGATGGTATTGGACAACAGGATCAAGCCTATCATCAAACCGAAAAGTGTCCAAGTGGCTTTTTCCAAAAAGTCGGTGGTTTGTTTAACGCCGCCTATCATCCCGGCTCCTCCTCCGAATGTGCTGTCCAAGCCGCCTCCTTTGGGATTTTGAACCATAATAACCACAATCAACAAAAAGGCCGCTAAAACAATCAACAATAAAAAGATAAAAAACAAATTCATATCCTAATCATTTTTTTGGTCCGATAATGATTTAACTTCTAAAATACGCATTGCAAAGTAACGATTTTTTTCGGGATATTTCAACTTTAAGATTTCAAAAGCCTGAATGGCCTTTTTGTATTTACCTTGTTTGACATATAAATCGGCCAAGGTTTCGGTCATCAACATTTTGTTTTCTTGCAAACTCGCTTGCACTTCGGGTAAGGGTTCGGAAGCATAATCCTTTGACGGCTTAATCTTAGGCTGTTGGTTTAAAAAACGGTCGATCAATGCCATTTTTTTGCGTTTCTTCAAATCCGTTCGCTGTGGTTTGGCTCCTAAACCTTCGGCAGGACGTGTGCCGATGAACCTTACCCAGTCCAAGTAGCTTAACTTTTCCGGTAGTTTGACTTCCCGCTTGTCTCCATC
>JAMONI010000126.1 GCA_027065935.1 Flavobacteriales bacterium
TGAGTTGTACATAGGCCAATTTGGTACAGCAAAGTTCGGATTCCACTTCTTCCGGGATGATGTAATAGGCGGCCCCCATGAATCCGGATAACAACCAAACCACCAAAGTGTTCAGGTGTACCGTGTGGGCCGTATTAAAAGGAATCCATTCATGAAGTCCGTCCATACCCACCCGGGCGAATCCCATAATGAAACCGTAGGTGAGTTGAATGGTGAATACCAAAATGGAGAAAGCGAAGAACCAATAAGCTACTTTTTGCGATTTATATTTCATGGCGATAATTTTTTCGGGTTAGTTTTTCATATGATCTTTGGCTAAAGGCGATACCTTGCGGTTTACTTTTTCAAAACCGTTCAAATGCAGTTTGTTGGTCCATTTAAGAAATTCGACCAAGTCATTGGCTTCTTGTTCCGAAAAGCCGTAAGCCACCATTTTTCTTCCGTTGGGTTGCCAAGGGGTTTTGCTCATCAATACGGCTTTCACGAAATCTTCGTTGCGCCGTTCCACTACATTGGTAAGCTCGGGTGCGTAATACGAGCCTTCACCGAGAATGGTATGACAACCCATACAATTGTTTTTTTCCCAGAGATGTTTTCCTCTGGCTGCCGCTTCGGACAACGGGGGTTGCTCTTCGTCAACCAAAGACAGGGAATACACCGTGAGACCGATAAAAATGGCAAAGGTGACGAAAGTCCCTATCAAAAAGAGCATCTTGGCTTGTTGTTTTGATAGCATAACGGTAGGATTTGAGGTTAATTTGAATTAAAATTAACATCAAGAAAAACAATTAAAAATGATTTTTATCAAAAACAGGTGAAATTTGTCGTAAAGTCATATTTACTTGAGGTGTATTGGTCACACAAGCGTAATGTTTTTCGGTATTTTGTTAAAAATAAATCAACTGCGATGCAAGGCAAACCAATGCGAAATGATTATGCTTCCGGCTACGGAAACATTGAGGCTTTCCGACAGTTTGCCGTGTGCGTAAGGAATCGTTACGGTTTGTGATGCCATAATTTTCAGTTCGTTACTGATTCCGTGACCTTCGTTGCCCAGCACAAGAAGCATGTTTTCGGGTAGTTTTGTACGGAACAGGTCGGATCCGTTGGTGTCGGCGATGTAAACGGGCAATTTTGTAGATTTTATGATATTTGTCAGTTCTTTATGCATGATGTGCATACGGGCGTGTGCGCCCATAGCGGACTGGATGACTTTGGGATTGTAAACGTCCACCGTGCCGGGCGAACATATCATTTGCCGGATGCCGAACCATTCGGCCGTGCGGATGATGGTGCCTAAATTGCCGGGGTCTTGAATGTCGTCCAATAACAAGGTCAAATTTTTTTCAATGAAATTTTCTTCCTTTTTCATCTTAACAACGGCCAGGATATCCTGCGGGTTTTTCAAAGTGCTTATTTTTTTCATTTCGCCGGTTGAGACGATGTAAACATCAATTCCTTTGAATTTTTGCGTGTAATCTTCCCGTGTGGTAAAAACTTTATCGATTTGCCAACCCGCTTCCATATACGGAACGAGTGTTTTGAACCGTTCGACGATAAAGGTTCCGGTAAGTTTGCGGTATTTTTTTTGATGTAATTTTTTGACGGTTTTCAGCAGTTGTACCGATGCTTTTCGATTCATAGTTGCTTAAAAAAACTTAATTTTGTTTGTCGAATGAAAATAATGGAAGTAAAGATACGTATTTCACTGCTTTTTTGGTTGTCATTGTTCGTTTCCTCTTGCAATATTTATAAGGTTGTCCCCGAAGGCAAGTATTTGTTACGAAAAAACAAGTTGGAATACCGGGTCAAAGATACCGTAAAACCGCAAGAAGCCCGGCTTTACATAGTACAACAACCCAATTTTTATATCTTGGGTTATCCCGTTTTGGTGGGCATTTATTCCATAGCCGACCCCAATCCGCAACTTACTTTTAACAGGTCGGTGGTGCAACATCCGAAAACTTTCGGGCTTTTGGAGAAGATTTTCTCGAAGAAACAAGCTTATTTTCAGCTCAAGCGTTATTACGTCAACATTAACAAGCAAATTCAAAAGTTCGGTGAAAAACCGGTTGTCATCGATGAAAGACTGAGTGAAAAGAGCCGGAACAATCTGCATATTTTGTTTAAGAACTACGGTTATTTGGACAATGAAACTTCCTTTCGGATTATTCCGAAGAACAATTTAAAAGCTGTCGTGAAATATACCGTCAGGGAACGTCAACGCTACCGAATCGATTCGGTGGATTGGCAAATAGATTCGCCTTATCCGTTAAAGCTGTTTCAAAGAATAAAGCACGGATTACATACCAAAGCCGGGCGGTTTTATAACAGAAACTATTTGGTGCGCGACCGGGAATTTATCACGAAATATTTTAGAAACAACGGATTATACGGCTTTCAAAATTCTTATGTATCGTTCGACATTGTCAAGAAAACGGACAAGCATCGTTTGTCGGTTCACGGAAATGTGTTGAATCAAGTCATTCAAGAAGCCGACAGTATATTTGAAAAACCTTTTTTGCCTTACAAATACGGTCGTATCGAGGTGGTGATATCCAACGAAAAACAAAAGAATGCCCGTCGAACCGGAAAAATAGTGCGGGAAGACAGCATTACATATCGATTTACCGGTTTCAGATATTTCAAGACCCGGTTTTTGAAAGAGGCCGTATTCATCAAGCCCGGACAGTTATATTCGGATGAACGGGTTGCACTGACGCGCAAGCAACTTTATTTTCTTCAGAATTTCAGGCAGGTTTACATTTCACACAGGGAAGAAAACGATACCACGCTTCAGGCTACCATATTGCTTGTTCCTTTGAAAAAATACGGAATCAATTCTTCTTTCAATGTGACCCATTCGAGTATCAGGCCCTTGGGATTATCGGTGGAAGCATCGGTAACTTGGCGTAACATTTTCAACGGATTCGAGAATTTGCAACTTTCGGGAATGGTTCAACAGGCGGCTTCCAAGAGATTTTTATCGGGAACCGCCGACCGAT
>JAMONI010000127.1 GCA_027065935.1 Flavobacteriales bacterium
CCGGCGTATTCGACCCCACGCCCGAAACCAATCACGGCCCGGAACATATAATGACTTCCGAAAAGCAATTTATCGACAAGGTGAGAAAAGCGGGATTTCCGGTATATTACTTCGGCAACCTTTTGGTTTGGAACTACATTCCCGCCGAACAAGCTACAAGAAGTTATATAAGAAAACAAGCGGAAATCCATTTGCAAGTGGAAATCGAAAATGCCAAAGAAAAAGGGAAAATCAAATTCGGGCGCTTCCTTGTAAAAGAACAATTAAAATTTATAGGTGCCATCGGCATCGGATTATACTACCTTCTGACCACTCAATGGGAAAAATTACGCTCCTTATTTCAATACCGGTACTGGTCCTACAAAATCATCGCAAAAAATATCAGATAAAAAATTAGTCAACATATGACAATTGTCATAAACGAAGGTTTATACAAGTGTTAATTTAGCTTGAAAATAAACCGTCGTTTTATGAAAGACAATTTATTCACCTCGCCCGAACCTTGGGAAAAATGGGAAAGTAAACTCGTTTTATACAGCATATTGCTCGGCATTGCAGGTTTGGTAATTTTAGGGGCTTTAATCAATTGGTTGATTCTGTGACAGGTCCGGTAAAAATAACGTGTGTTTTATCGTTCCGAGATAACAGGTGGGTGATCCGGTGTGATTCCGTTACGTTTGAGGATACTTCACGCGAAGCATTGTTCGATAAACTGTTGTCATTTTTAAAAGAAATACATCCGGGAAAAGACGTTGAAGTAAATTATTATTTCGATATGAACAGTATTCCCCGTTGGTTTCATCAATATCAAAATCATTATTTCAACGGCAAATTATACATAAAAGCAAAGTAACATGGAACAAACAAACAAAAAATGGTATTCGGGCATGTTTTCAACCGAAGATTGGTGGTCGGCGTGGTTAGGATTGTTTTTGTTCGGGCTGGGATTATTGTCCGTTTGGGGGTTCGACGCCGTAGGATGGATGATAAAGCCCAAAACTTGGGAATTGACCGATTTGTTGAGTGATTTTTCATGGAGCAAGCTCATTAAAACGTCTTCAAAGAACTACAAGGATTTACATCCGCTTGTGGCATTATTGATGTCTTATTTCGCTTTTTCTTTCTTAACGGGACTCGGCGCGTATTTTATGAAATGGAACGTCAAGAAATATTTGAAGAGTTTTACCTTTATCTTTTTCACAACCGTTTTGTTATGGATTTTGGGTCACGAAGCGCATCTTTCGGCCGTGGATGCTCAAGTGAAGGGACATAACTACTACCGGGAGTTCGACCTTTCGTGGGGATTGCAATTGGGCGGAGGCGTTTCCTTTATTTTGGCATTGATTGTGGGCCTGATGATAGGAAACCTCATGCGTGATTTTGCAAGAGAGCTCAAAGAAGCGGCCAAGCCCGAATGGTTTATCAAAACGGCAATCGTATTGCTCGGTATCAAACTGGGTATTATGACCATGAAAGCCGCAGGGTTCACTTACGAACTGGCCTTGGCAGGTGCAGCGGCGGCATTTGTGGCCTACTTACTTTTTTGGCCTATCGTGTATTTCATCTCGAGAAAATATTTCAAACTTAATCGTGAATCGGCAGCCGTTCTTTCGTCGGGTATTTCCATATGCGGCGTCTCGGCTTCCATTGCAACGGCCGGTGCCATCAAAGCCAAACCGCTGATTCCGGTGGCGGTATCGACCTTAATCATCATTTTTGCCATGTTCGAGATGATTATCTTGCCACCTTTTTATGTCAACGTAGCCCCCGACCAACCCGTTGTAAACGGCGCGGCTATGGGAATGACCGTAAAAACCGACGGTGCCGATGCGGCCGCAGGCGCCATTTTGGAAGAATTGCACCAAATCAAATTTATGAAGAAGACCGGTAAAAAGTTTGAAGAAGGAAGTATTTTGAGTGCCGCTATTTTAACTAAAATTTGGATTGATATTTTTATAGGTATTTGGGCATTCCTACTGGCCGTAGTTTGGATGAAATTCGTAGAAAAAAAACGGGTGGAACAGAAAATTCCGGTCATGGAAATTTGGCATCGCCTGCCCAAATTCGTGATGGCTTACCTTTTGGTTTGGTTTATCTTGTTGGGTTTTATGTATTTCCTTCCCGATATCGTTCCTGCCGTAAAATCCGGAGCCAATATCGTGCAAGGTTCGTATCGTAAGTTTTTGTTTATGCTTACCTTTTTAAGTATAGGTATCGTAACCGATTTTCAAAAACTCAAAGGCATGGGGCGGTTAACTTTACTTTATGCCGTAGCTTTGTTTGCCATCATTGCACCTATTGCCTATTTGGTGGCTTGGATTTTTCATCACGGTATGATGCCTCCTTTGGCGGAATAATAATCATACGCATTTTTATATAAATATCAGATTCAGGCTAACGGATAAATTTTTTTCGTTTTGATTATCACATTCACTTACTCCACACTTTAAAATCCTTCGGATTTTAGTCCGGGTTCTTGAAAACCTATTCGTGATAATTTCCACTGGGTAAACCCATAGGGTAAACCCACAGGGTGTACGTGTAATTTGTGTAATTCGTGTAATTTCCACAGGATAAACCCACAGGGTAAACGTGTAATTAGCGGTTTATTTTTTTGCCACGAATTTCACGGATTGCACGAATTTTTAGCGTTTTTCGAAAATTTCATTTTAACATTTTTCTTCGTTAATTACCGATAAGATTTTACAGGTTTTGAAATATTTTTAATAACAAGGCTCATTCTCCTCAAATGAGTTTCAATTTTTCAACGCATTCCTTCAATTCATTATTAACCTTTCAAAAATAAAAAGCAAAAACTTTAACAAACATTTAACGGGGCGACACTTGACTCGTATCGTTTTTTTTTTCTTTGTAAAGATTTTCATCCTTCTGCGTGGAAGGCGCCAATCGCGGGAGGGGAAAATCGAAGGTTCGGCCGAACCGAAAAGCAAATGCCCGCCGGCAAAATAGA
>JAMONI010000128.1 GCA_027065935.1 Flavobacteriales bacterium
AATTAACGCTCCTACCGAATTTACTTATCCCAAACCCTTACGTGGCGAGATAAATTCCAATTATTTTGAAGCTTCGGCCACTTTTACCAAAGACGGTAAAACCATGTATTATTCCCGTACGGATTATTTTAATGACAAACTGAATGTGGACGAAAATCAGGTGAACAAATTAAAAATATTCCGTGCCGAATACATTGACGGTGAATGGCGTACCATTGAGAAATTACCTTTCTGCAGTGATAATTTCACCTATTCGCATCCGACCCTAAGTTTGGACGGTAAACGTTTGTATTTTGCCTCCAATATGCCCGGAACCTACGGTGAATCCGATTTGTGGTACGTGGAAATTTATGATGACAATTCTTACAGTTATCCCCAAAACCTGGGACCTAAAATCAACACTTCCGAACGCGAATCGTTCCCTTTTATCAGCAAGGACAATAAGCTATTTTTCGCATCCGACGGTCAAATCGGTTACGGAGGATTGGATATTTTTGTGGTGGAAATCAAGGAAGACGGCACTTTCGGCGACGTATTGAACCTAGGGCCTCCGATCAATAAAAACACGGATGATTTCTCCATCTATTTCGACCCCGACAAAAACATAGGCTATTTTGCATCCAATCGTCCCGGCGGAAAGGGATTGGACGATATTTACGCCTTTACCAAAACGGATTACTTGAAAAAAGGAAGTGAAAAGGAAAAAATTGCACGCCAGTCCGATTCCATCAAAGTGGGGATTCCTAAAGAAGAATACATCAAAGAAGGAGAAGATTTGGGAAAACTCATTCAATTGAATCCCATTTATTTCGAGTATAAAAGTGCCGAAATTACGGTAAGGGCCGCGTTGGAGTTGGAAAAAGTCATCACCGTTTTGAAAAAATATCCGCGTATTAAATTGCACATCGTGGCACACACGGACTGTATCGGAAGCGATGCATACAATCTCGGACTTTCGCAAGCACGAGCCAAGTCCACTTACGAATATATCATTGAAGGGGGAATTGATCCTTCAAGAATAACTTACGAAGGAAGGGGCGAAAAAGAACCTGTGGAGAAATGCAAGGTATGCGAGAAGTGTCCCGATGTTATTCGTTCCAAAAACCGACGTTCGGAATTCATAATCATTGATCCGGGTAAGTAAAAAAGCTTTGTATTTTTAGCCGCCTTGTGCAAACATTTATTCGCTAAGACTTGATTGTTTTTTTCAGCAAGTGTGCGGCGTGTTCCAATGCCGAAGGCGAAGGAGGCTTTCCTTCAATCATTTCGGCGATTTCTCTGATGCGTTCTTCGTTCGTAAGTTCTTTTACTTCCGAGACCACTTTACCCTTAATTTCGTTTTTGAATACCTTAAAATGCTTATCGCCTTGCACGGCCATTTGCGGTAAGTGGGTAATACTGATGATTTGCATTTTTCTACTCATTTCACTCAATAAATGTGCCGTTTGCCGGGCCACTTCACCCGAAACCCCCGTATCGATTTCGTCGAAAACGATGGTGGGAAGCCGTTTTTTTTGTGAAATTAAGTATTTGATAACGAGCATAATTCGTGACATTTCTCCTCCCGAGGCAATCTTTCGGATATCGCCGAATGTTTTTCCCTTGTCCGGAGAGAGCAGGATGTCTAAATCCGCTTTGCCGAATTCGTCGAATTCGTTTTTGGGTATAAGCCGTATCCGAATCCAGCTGTTTTCCATACCCAAACCGGCCAGTAAGGATTGCATGATTTTTTCCGTCTCGGGCAGGATTTTTTTTCGCCGTTCGTGTAAATTATCGGCCGATTTTTCGAGTTCTTCACGCAAGGTTCGTATTTCGGTTTCCAAGTTTGCAATGCGTTCGTCAAGAAGGGAAGAGTCGTTGCTTTCGGCTATCCACCGGTCATATAAGGCTTTGAGTTCGGTTTTGGAATTTACTTTGTGTTTTTGCAAAAGGGCGTAGTAATGATTCAACGCCGCTTCCCATTTTTCTTTTTCGCCGAGGTCCATCCACCGGTAGGTTTCGGCGATGTTTTGTAAATCGAAGTTCAATTCTTGAAGTTCGGGCATCAGGTTTACGGTGCGTTCGTGCAGTTGTTCCAAATTACGGTCGTAGGAGGCAAGGCTTGTCAAGAGGTTTTGCAGTTGACGGAAACGTTCCATGATTCCGGCGTTTTCGTCTTCCAGCAATTGTATGGCTTCGTTGAGCTTGAGAATGATTTCTTCTTGGTTTTGAAAGTTTTTCAGGCGCTGTTCGACCTCGTCATAATCCAATTCCCAATCCAAGGTTTCCATTTCCCGGAGTTGGAAATTCCGGTAATCGGCGGATGCTTCCAATTGTTTTTTTTCGAGTTGTAATTGTTGCAATTTTTCCTTTGCCTGCCTGTATTTTAGGAGAGTTTTCCGGTAAGTTTCCCTGAGCGCACCGTTTTCGGCCATACTGTCGATAAAATCGAACCGGAAAGATTTTTTTTGCAACAAAAGTTGTTGGTGTTGAGAATGAATATCGATAAGTTTGTTTCCGAGCATTTCAAGGGTGTCGAGCAGGACCGGCGTATCGTTGACGAATGCTCTGGATTTTCCCGATGGGGTAATTTCGCGCCGGATGATGGTATGCGGATCGAAATCAAGGTCTAATGATTCAAAGAGGTTTTTGAAATCTTCTTCTTTGATTTGGAAATGGCCTTCCACGATGATTTTTTCGTTGTTGTTGCGGATGGCTTCTTTTTCGGCCCGTTTGCCCAAAATTAAGGAAAGTCCTTTGAGCATAATGGATTTTCCGGTTCCGGTTTCGCCGGTGATGACATTAAATCCGGGCGAAAAAATCAGGTCGATTTCTTCGATGAGCGCATAATTTTTTATGTGCAATCGTCGTAGCATCAGGTTTTTTTCTTTTGCTTTTCGGCGGCGGGGAATAAAATGTTGTTGAGTATCAGGCGATATCCGGGTGAAGTGGGGTAGAGTTTGAGTTCCGTTTTGGGGTCGCCCACTTTGTG
>JAMONI010000129.1 GCA_027065935.1 Flavobacteriales bacterium
ACCGATACCAACCGCACACCATCGCCCGGCAAATCGACTACAACGGTATGAACATAACGGAAAAATTTTATCTCGACCGGAATAGTTCTTGGAACGTATCGTTCCGGACTTCGTTCAAGTATTATTTTTCGTCCGTTTTTGCGGGATTGCTGTATCAAGTGACGCTGCGCCGTTTTAATAATAAAATCAACGGCAACGAAATTTCACAAACCGACCGTCAAAATATTTGGCAATTGTCACTGGGCTCGTTGAAATGGAAATATTGGGATTGGCAAGTGCGTTTCGGCCCGAATCAAATCGTTCTACATAACTTTTACGGTACGCAAACGGCTTGGCAATATAATTTGCATACGAATTGGTCCTTATCTTTTTCGGAATATATGCAAATGGGCTTGGATTACGGTCTTAACCTCTCCGGAAAATATCCGCCTTACCATAGTTTGAATGTGCAATGGAACTTTAATAGTGTCAACCGTAAGTGGCGTTATTTCATCACCGGGCGAAACATTTTGGGCGATGTGCAGAAAAACTTCTCGTTCGATAACGATGCCTATTATGAAAATCATATTGCCGTAATGCCGGCCTACTGGATGGCGGGAGTGGTTCGCAAACTCTGATACGAACCGGTTGGGCGTCCGTTATTCAAAAAAATAAGGATGAAGGCCGGAATCTTTTGAAAGCGGGCGAAAACCAATCATCTGAATTTGATTTTTCCCTTGAAGCGCACCACTTCTTTATGCGGCGTGAATTTTCCTTCGGATTTTTCCAAAACCGTAAAAAACATAAACAACGGAAAGCGGTTATCCTCCACACGCAGGATTTGATTTTTGTCGGCCAAATTCAAATGCTCCACCACACGATATCCGATAAGCCTTCCGTTCTTCTTCTCAATTTTGTTGAATTTGAACCAGTTTCGCTTACCGTCGTATCCCCAGTATTGAAAAAATTCGGGGTGTACTTTAATTTCATTATTAGGATTAAACTTATACTCGGACAAAACTTTTTGCGGTAAATATCTGAAATCGGGAATGGCTTCGGAAGGATAAAGCTTGAAGTAACGCGAAACGAATGAGGTATTGATGTAAATCCCGTTATACCGGTCGGGTTGTTTGAAAACAAATACGAGCGTAAATGGTTTGCGATTGATTTTTACCGTATTGTTATTGAGCAAATAACGGTGTCCGTCCTGTTCCACATACACTTCCACGATGTCGGTGGATTTTTCTTGCCCGGACAATCGGACCGCACTCATCACAAGCCAAATCAGGATAAAAAACTTCGCTTTCTTCATACGAGCTTTTTCGATTACGAATATACGGAAAAATTCGGCTTTTAAAGAAACATGAAAAAATCGGATATTTGAAAAAAAAACGCTTATGAAGTTTCTTTGCGTGATTACTTGTATGGACGGACGGATTCAAAAACCCGTGTTGAATTACTTGGAAAAAAAATTTCCGGGCTATTATCCCGACACCGTTACGGAACCCGGTCCCGTAAAAATTTTAAGCAACGACGCTTACTCGTTATTGCTTCCTTCCGTGATGCAACGTGTGGAAATTTCGGTCAACAAACACGGCGCCAAGCAAATATTTATCGTAGCCCACCCGGATTGTGCCGGAAATCCGGTGGAGAAGCAAACACAAATCGACCAATTGCAACAAGCCAAAAAGCGCTTGCAATCTTTTTATCCCGGACTGGACGTTCACGCCCTTTGGGTGGAAGAAAATAACAAAGTCGAAGAGGTGTAATTATTTCAAGGGTTTCGATACGGCCTGTCCGATGCCCAACACACGGGTATAACGCGCGCCCGGCGGGTGATAATACACCACCACCGTATAGCGATTTTCCGTTTCCGAAAACGATGGATAAACCGCCGTCCAGTCAAGACTGCCGTCGGTATTTTTTCCCACAAAATAATAGTCGTAGTATCCTTGCTTAAGCCGAAAGGAAGTTTCGTATAATCCGGTTTCCTTATTAAACCTTAAGCGCGATCGATTATCGGCCTGCCAATTATTGAACCGTCCCACCACGTAAATATCCTTTCCGGAGGGCACTTCTTGCGGTGGTAATCGAAAATATACCGAAATGTAATCGCTTTCGGTAGCATCGTCTTCGGCCTGAAAGCTGTCTATAACGAAAGAACCGTCGATATCTTTTCTTTCCACATACAAGCGACGGGGCAAATAAGGCGTTATGTAAGCGTGATAATAATCCTTCAGGCGCAAACTGTCCAATCCCGGATTGTATCCGCGTAAATCCCTGGTTTCAAAATGCAGAAATTCATCCCCTCCGGGAAATACGGACAAATAGGGAAAATGATATTCCAAGCGGTTGCCCGAATGAAAGGTAGGGGCGTGAAAAACGGTATGTTCGAAAAGGTTTTCGTTTTTATACAGCTTTACGGTGAGGTCGTTGGAAGGGTCGCTTATATGAAAGTCGCCGGTGTTGAGCCAAAATTTCACGAATTGGTGCGAATGCATTTTTGCGGGTTCCACCGGTCTTTGCACTTGCACGGATACGCTAATGGTTTTTTCATAAATAATTACGGGAAAATTAAACACGGGTTCTTCGTCTTCGTCTAGAATTTCGATCAGGTAATTTCCGCTTTTGGTAATACGCGTATTGGCATTGGGAATTTTAAACGAGTAATGCGTGTATGATTGCAAGGTCGCCTGACTGTTTTCTTCATTGGGAATATAATCGGTATCGTAGCCGTCAATGTATTCCATCGGTAGCAATGAAGAAGCTTGCCAATTTTGGTCGAAACGGCGAATGCGATAATAATAGGTTTTTTGGTCGGCTTCCAAATCGTCGAAAGAGATAAACAGATATTCGTCGATTGAGGCAATGGGATTAATGTAAGGATAATCGTTGATCGAACATACGGCCGATTTGATATGATCCGGCGGTGGAAGATACAGCCTGTCCAATTGCGCCGGGATAAAAGCGGGAAAAAAGGCGAGA
>JAMONI010000130.1 GCA_027065935.1 Flavobacteriales bacterium
GTCCGGGCCGGAATGTTTACGTCCGTTGTAAGTGCCATGCATCGAAAACGGTATGAAAAATACGACGAAATTTGGGTACCCGACCGTCCCGAACCGCCTTACCTGTCGGGAATTTTGGGGCATCCCGAAAAAAAATCGCCCAAAATAAAATATATCGGACTGTTGTCTCGTTTTAATTACGAACCGGAACCGGACGTAAAAGACACCGAATATTTGATCGTCTTGTCGGGACCAGAAAAACAGCGCACTATGCTTGAAAATTACCTCTTGACTTCACACCGCCTGTTCGGAACAAAGGTCACGCTTGTGAGAGGAACAAGCAAACCTGTAGAAAAACAAGTGCCTTCGCAATGGAAAATTATTGATTTTGCCGATACTTTAACACTTAAAAACTTGATTTTACGTGCCGAAAAGCTTATCTTACGTAGCGGTTATTCATCGATTATGGATTTGGTTGCGCTACGAAAAAAAGCGGTATTGATTCCCACACCCGGTCAGAAAGAGCAGGAATATTTGGCCGAATTTCTCGAAAAACAAAAAATGTTTCCTTCGGTGGCACAACAAAATATTAACAAAATCCCCGAAATCCACTGGCAAAATTACAAGCTACCCGAAATTCCCGTTTTCCGTCCCGACTTTAAAATATTTTCGTCATGAAGTTTAGCCTCAAAGATTCGCATTTTCGCAACATTCTGGAACTCAACCTTCGGCATAAGATTTCGGACCGTTTGAAAATTTCGGGTTACAAACCCGTTTACGGAGGTGATATTAACACAAGCTTTTTGCTCGATACTTCGGAAGGGCCGTTTTTCATCAAGTTGAACGATGCCAACATTTTCCCTGCCATGTTTGAAAAAGAAGCCCGGGGCATTCGCACCCTAAAATCCGCCCGGAGCATCTATTTGCCCGAAGTAATATTACACGGACAAGTGGACGACACGGCCTTTTTGATTTTGGAATACATCCCGGACAACGGAATCAGAGATTCGTCGTTTTGGACCCGGTTCGGATATCAATTGGCCGAACTGCATCGAAATACCAATACGTACTTCGGTTTTGAAGAAGACAACTATATCGGTTCATTGATTCAAATCAATACGCCGGACACGTCCTGGACCGGATTTTTTATCGAAAACCGGATAAAATACCAACTGAAAATCGCCTTAAACAAAGGTTTTTTTACGCAAAGCGACCTGGAAGACTTCGAAAGGCTGTTCGAAATGCTTCCGCACATCATTCCCGACGAACTGCCCAACCTGTTGCACGGTGATCTGTGGTCGGGTAATTTTTTGGCCGATAGCAACCGGGGGCCGGTTCTGATCGACCCGGCCGTTTACTACGGAAGCCGGGAAACGGACTTGGCCATGACCCAACTTTTCGGAGGTTTTGAAGACGCATTTTATGCCGCTTATCACGAAGCTTATCCGCTTCAGCCGGGCTGGCAGGAACGTATGAAAATTTACCAGCTATATCCCTTGTTGGTTCACGTCAACTTGTTCGGCGGAAGCTATGAAAATTCGGTGCGACGAAATCTGGAAGTGGTATTAAACCGCTACGCCTGATGCGTTTTTGCATAATTTTATTTACATTTACGGCAAAAATACACGATGAAGCCGGACAAAGCTTTGGAAAAATTTGAAAAATATTGGTTCGGAAAATCCGGCAACCAAAGGCAAAACATTACATTTACTTCCGAAGAAATCCAAGCCCTTTTACGGCATTTTTCCCGAACCCAATCCGACGGAAATTATCTGCTTGCCTTGGAAACGGGCTTGCGTTTTTTTCCCGGTTCCTTGCTGTTTCGAACCTTACATATCGAATACCTGATGAAAACCGGCCGGTGGGAAAACGCCGGACAAGAACTGAACCGGCTCGTAGGAACGCACTATCACGAACCGGCA
The DNA here is from genome assembly GCA_027065935.1 of Flavobacteriales bacterium. Lineage (GTDB taxonomy): Bacteria > Bacteroidota > Bacteroidia > Flavobacteriales > Flavobacteriaceae > JAADED01. The sequence continues at coordinate 1,902 of JAMONI010000130.1, forward strand.
ATCCGCTATTTGTATGCCGAATGGCTCATCCATACGGGCGAATACGAGCGTGCGGTGAAAGCATTGGAACAATTGCCCGAAAGCTTCAAGTCCGCCCACCCCAAAGTGTTGCGTACCCTAAGCAAAGCTTACGAACGGAACGCCGGTTGGCCCGAAGCCATCCGTTATTTCGACGCCTTTCTCACCCGGAAAATCATCAAACTCAAATCACTCAAACCCGAGGCGAAACGTTTGAAACTACTCGACGATTTGGATAGATTCTCATATTTATTACACCGTAGCCCCGAACATGTTCACTTGACCCTTTTCTTGGAAAAATACCTCGACCTCGACCCCGAAAATCCCGATTTATGCCTCAAGCTCGGAGATATCCATGCCGAAAACCACCGTTTTGACAAAGCTTTACAATGCTACGAGAAAGTGGAAGTCTTAGCCCCTAAATTCCTTACCGTCCTTTACAAAAAAGCCGAACTCTTGGAAAAATCCGACGATAAGGAAAACTTGCTTTTGGCCGTAAAAAATTACTTGAAGTCTCTGAAAATATCGCCTTCGGCATTCGCCAACTATAAAATCGGGAAGATTTTTTTGCGATTGCAATTACCCGACATAGCCGAAATTTACTTTGACAACGCCATCTACGAGGACCCCGCCTACGTACCCGCATGGACGGAACTTGTTCATACCTTAACGCTTCAAAATCGTTGGGAAAAAGCATTACAAAAAGTTAACGAAGGTTTGGAACTTATCCAAAGCAAACGCCTTTATGAACAAGCCGGCGACTTGTTCGTTAAGCTCAACCGGACCGACAAAGCCGTCGAACATTACCGGAAGTCTTATGAATTGGGCAACACTAATATCGATTTTATTCTGAAATACGCCGACTTGCTAAAACAAACGGATTGGGAAACCCACCGCCGGATTCTTTTGGAAGCACACCGCCTTTATCCCGACAATTCCGACGTCAAACAACGTATGCTAAACGGAAAACATGAAAATCATTAAATTTTACCCGGGCATTTTTTTTAGGGG
>JAMONI010000131.1 GCA_027065935.1 Flavobacteriales bacterium
AAATAAAAAAGGCAGTCTGTAACGGACTGCCTTTTCGTTTAAAAAACCCCTGAAAATTAAAAGCCCCATGAAACGAAAGAGTAGGTTTTTTACATAAACAAATTAACGGCAAATACCTTTATAGGCAAAGCACCGTTTAACGAAACCTTAAGAACATCCGATTAAATGACCGTTCCATAAAACAAAAAACTACCGTATAGATTTTACCCTTAACCGAATCGACCGGAGACGGAGAGAGGAAAAACCTCAAAGGGACAAACGCCTCCAAATCAATCGAAGGCATTCAATGAAGTAAACTTATTTACAAATTCACTTGACAAAAGAGAAAATCATGTTAAAGTCAAGTTTGTTGTTGGCGTTTCTCCCCTACTTTCCTAATCGCTCACAAGTTTATTAAACTTTCCAAAATAATCTGCACCGGATTTTCTTTTTGCATATCAATCCAACGTATATCCGGATTTTTCTTAAACCAGGTCAGTTGGCGTTTTGCGTAGCGCCGTGTATTTTTTTTGATTTCTTCTACGGCCTCCTCCAAACTTATTTTTCCGTCAAAAAAATCGAACAGTTCTCTATATCCGACCGTTTGCAAGGCATTAAAGTGCTTGTACGGGTAAAGTTTTCGGGCTTCGTCAATCAATCCCTTGTCTATCATTTGTTCCACCCGCCTGTTGATTCGTTCGTAAAGCACATCGCGCGGCCAATGCAATCCGAACCAACGGCTTTGAAAAAATCTCGGCTTCGGTACTTGCTTGCGGAAAATGCTAAAGGGTTTGCCCGTGTGCCGTATAACTTCCAGGGCGCGGATCAACCGGTGCGGATTGTTTTTGTCCACTTGTGCAAAATACACCGGATCTTTATCCCGGAGTTCTTTCCGTAGCGTTTCGATACCTTGTCGGTTGAGAGTTTCGGTGAGTTCTTTCCGTATATTTCCGGGTATGCCGGGAATATTGTCCAAGCCGAAATTTACGGCATTGAAGTATAATCCCGTACCGCCGGCCATTACGATATAGCGTTTGGTTTTTCCGAGTTTTTCAATGATTTTCAAACTTCTTTGTTCGAAATCTCCGGCCGAAAAACTTTCCGTTATGGAAATCGAACGAATGAAGTGATGTTTTACCGCTTTCAATTCTTCTTCGGAAGGAACCGCCGTTCCTACCGACATTTCTTTATAAATCTGGCGCGAGTCGGCCGAGATGATTTCCGTATTCAAAGCTTTAGCCACATCAATGGCCACCGCCGTTTTACCTGATGCCGTAGGTCCGGTGATGTTAATCAATATCGGTCGGGTTTTCATCAAGAGACAATATTTTCAAAAAATAATTTCTTTGCCAGCTTTTATACACCACATAACGCCCGAAGGGACAATCGTCGAGTAGGGTGAGGCGTTGTTTTAACCGGTTCGAATATTCGGCTTGCCAATTCAGGTTTACGAAAGTATAACCCACCAATTTTCCTTTTTCTATTAAAATGACGCTTTTTTCGTTTTCATTGCGCCCGCGATCGAACAGCAAAGCGTTCGGCAAAGGAAAGCTTACTTTTAAAAGTTTGAACTTATACGTATTGAACATAGGTTGCAATTCCTTACTCATTTTTCGGGCTTTGATTTTGCCAATTACCGGAGAATATATGACTTCTCCCCTAATGTCCGCCATTTTTCGACGCAATTTAACGTATTTGGACGTCTGAGACGATAAGATTTTTTCGGCTTTAAAGCGTAAATCCGATGTAAAAACCACGTAAATTAATTCTTGACGCGTATCCGTAATTTTTAAGATGCCGGGGTTGTGGGGTAAAGCGTCGAGAATTTTTCGTTCTTGTTTTCGTAATGTTGCGGCATTTTTTTGAGACGGGTAATAAATTTGATTTTGCAAAATTTCTCCTGCGGGGTCTTTTTGCAGGAGAATTTTCAGGATTTCCACCGTAGCTTTGGCATCGCCAAAGGCTCTGTGTCTGTCGGTAGCGGGAATTTTCAAAGTTTTAATCAAGCTGTCCAGACCGTGGTTTTTGACATCTTTGAGTAAGGTTCGGCTCAATTGCACCGTATCCAACAGCGGCCGGTTAAAATCATATCCCAGCCGGGCAAATTCGTTGCGTAGCATCGTATAATCGAAATCCACGTTATGGGCGGTAAGTATGGTATTTTCGGTCATTTCTACGATTCTTTTGGCAATTTCGTGAAATGCGGGTGCGCGCCGGAGCATTTTGGGGCTTATACCGGTCATTTGACGAACAAACCTGTCGGGTGCTTTGCCGGGATTGACCAGCGTGGAGAACGTATCGACGATACGGTGGGTTTCGTCATCATACACATAAACGGCGATTTCCATAATCCGGCTCCGCTCCGGATTGCCTCCCGTTCCTTCAATATCTATTACGGAATATTTCAATGTGCCGAAAGGTTTTTGATGCGTTCTTTTTCCGTTTTTTCGGACAGTCTTACGGGTATGATTTTTTTAATCAAGGTTCTTTCCCCCACCCGGTCGCTCACAAACGGATTTTTGTCGTATGCAGGCGGTTTTTCTTCTTTGTCGATGTATTTGTTGGTACCGGTCAGTACCAATTTTCCTTCGTCGAAGAGTTGTTGTTCTTTCCGGGCATTTTCCTCGATTTTACGTTGGACGGTTCCGTCGTAAAGTTGTTGTAGCAAACCGCCGGCGTTTTCAATCGTTTTTAATATTTCCAATGCTTTTTCGGCCAATTGCACCGCAACGGATTCCATATAATAACTTCCTTCGCTTGACGACAGACGTTTGTTGAACTTGGCTTCTTGCTTGAGCAAAACCAACTGATTGGATGCCAAGCGCATTGCCTTGGGGTCGTATTTTTTGAAAATATAATTGTACGGATAATTGGCCGTTTCGTCCGCACCGCCCAACACGGCGGCCATCATTTCCATTCCGGTGCGCAGCATATTCAC
>JAMONI010000132.1 GCA_027065935.1 Flavobacteriales bacterium
GAAGGCTTGGATTCCGTTTTATTTGTCCACCATCGACAGTGCCACGGGCAAACCGAAAAAAGAATACTACCGCTCGAAGCCCGAACCGGGTTTTGAAATCAAAGTGGCCGAAAATTTATACCTGATCAATTCATACCCCGATACCATTTGGCGAAAAATAAGAGATTCGGAATTACGCAAAAAGAAAGCCTACAAATACAGCGGATTGTTTTTTTATCTGTGGAAAAAATACTTGACAGACCGGCATCAAACGGACTTGGGGCGGTATGTGGATTCGGTTTTTTACACCCCCATGGGCGCCCGTTCTCTCACCTATAATGCTTGGAAACATTTTCCCAAAGACCGAATCGTTCCTTCGGAAATCGACGAGTATTGGCGTCATCAAGAATTGCGCGGTTATGTACACGACATGGGGGCGGCCATGTTGGGCGGAGTGAACGGTAATGCCGGTTTGTTCGGCAACGCGGAAGACTTGGCCAAAATGATGCAAATGTTTCTCCAAAAAGGATATTACGGAGGCAAGCGCTATATTTCCGACACAACGGTGGGCGTGTTTACCCGGAGACATTTCGCCGCCGACAGTGTCAGAAGAGGCCTGGGCTGGGACAAACCGCAGTTTAAAGGACAAATAGGACCGACATTCGAGGAAATTTCGCCTCTAAGTTACGGCCATCAGGGATTTACGGGCACCATGGTGTGGGCGGACCCCGAAGAACAAATCGTCTATGTGTTTCTCTCCAACCGCACCTATCCTGGAATGAACAACCGCTTGTTGTACGAGTTAAACATAAGAAGCGAAGTGCAACGCTTGATTTATTTGTCCATCAAAAATCCCAAGCGCGATTACCGGGATCAATATAAACGCAAAGGCATCCCTTATCCATGGGAAGAGAAAAAATAGGGCTGAAAAACCGAATTCGACACAAGAAACGAAGTTCGATATGAAACAAGCCTTCATTACCGGAAAAAGCTTATTTTATCCTGATTATTTCGTAAGTTTGACAAACACAAAAAAATGCCCGATTGGTTCGATTATTTGAAGAATGCCGGATTTCGTTTGGGAAAGACGGAAGTCAATACCGACGAAAGCCGAACGGCTTTTCAGCGCGATTATGACCGGATTATCTTTTTCGATGCCTTTCGCAGGTTGCAAAACAAAACCCAAGTATTGCCGGTGCCCAAATCCGATGAAGTTCGTAACCGGTTGACGCACAGTTTGGAAACGGCTTCCGTGGGACGTTCATTGGGCTTTATGGCGGGAAAAATCATTTTGGACAAATATCCCGGACTCTGTTCAGCACTTAACTTGCGTCCCGACGATTTCGGATACATGGTTTCGGCGGCGGCATTGGCACACGATATAGGCAACCCGCCGTTCGGTCATGAAGGCGAGAAGGCCGTTTCTCGATTTTTTCGTTCCAAGAAAGCCCGAAAATATTTGGAAGGACTGACGGACAAGCAAATTGCCGATTTACAAAACTTTGAAGGTAACGCCGCCGGGTTTAGAATTTTGGCACATACCCAAGGCAATAATGCCGAACTGCGCGGCGGATTGCGTTTGAGTCTTGGTACTTACGGAGCATTTGTCAAATATCCCAAAGAAAGCTTACCCGTTCGCAAGGACGAAGGCAAGCGAAGTTTGAAAAAATTCGGGATTTTCCAATCCGAAATGCCCGTATTTGAAGAATTGGCAGGTAAGTTATCGTTAATTGAGCAACACACAAGCGAAGGAAAAGCGTGGAAACGCTATCCTTTGGTCTTCTTGACCGAAGCCGCCGACGATATTTGTTATTCCGTCATCGATTATGAAGACGGATTCCACCTGGGTTTTATCGATGCGGAAAAGATTAAAGAACGCCTGTTTGCATTGGCCGGATTGGAAGAAAACGAACTGGAAACCTACCGGAAAATCAACAACGACAAGCAAAGGGTGTCCTTTTTAAGAGCTTATGCCATCAACCGCTTGGTTAAAGACGTTATTCAAGTATTTTCCGATAATGAAGAAGCTATCGTGCAAGGAACTTTCGATAAGGCGTTGATCGAAGCTATTCCGCAAGAGCGAAAAAAGGTATTGCTCGCCGTGTTGGACGAAAGCATCAGGAAAATCTATAATCATCCGGCGGTATTGAAAAACGAAGCGGGCGGTAAAACCGTAATTCCTTTTTTGCTGGAAAAATATTTGGATGCCGTATTTGACCCCGGATATCACAAGCAATATTTTAAACTTATTCCCGAAGGCTATAAAACCGGAGGAAATGCCTACGAGAAAATTTTAAATGTCGTAATGTACGTGACCTCCATGACCGATCGCCAAGCGGTGGATTTGTTTAGGAATTTTAGCGGAATTCAATTGGCGGAGTATTAGGATAAATAATTTTGGTTGTTTAAAAAATAATTCATTATGAGAAAAAAAATCGTTGCCGGAAATTGGAAAATGCATTTAACCTTCCCGAAGCCTTGGAATTGGCCGGTGGGTTGAAAGCCGATATTTCCATTCATGAAAACGTAGAAGTCATCGTAGCGCCTTCGTTCCCTTTTTTGCATCCGGTGCGTGAAATCCTGAAGGGAAGTTCCATCGGGGTGGCGGCCCAAAACATGCATTGGGCTGAATCGGGGGCATTTACCGGTGAAGTATCGGCCTCCATGTTACTTTCGGTGGGCGTTGACAAGGTAATACTTGGACATTCGGAACGTCGCCGTTATTTCGGCGAAAACGAAGAAGTTTTGCAAAAAAAAATCAAGGTGGCGCTCAATAACGATATGCAGGTCATTTATTGCGTAGGAGAGACCTTATCCGACCGCGAAGCCGGAATACACTTTGACATCGTGCAAAGACAAATAACGGATGTATTGTCCGGCTTATCCCAAGCCGAATGGAAGCACATGGTTATTGCTTACGAACCCGT
>JAMONI010000133.1 GCA_027065935.1 Flavobacteriales bacterium
TACTTCCGTACTTCCGCAACCTGCTAAAAACAACACTAAAGCTATAGCGCCAAACAAACGTTTCATGATGAATTAAATTGATTTTAATGCAGTCAAATTTACAAGAAATTTAGTAGAACTCATAATTACCACGAAGATATTTTTTTAAAGAATAATTCTTCCTAACTTTGTATTTAAATTCATTCTAAATAAATGGCCGGAAAAGTAACTAAAGATACAAAAGTAGCGGATTTGCTCAAGGCGGACAAGCATAATATTGATATTATCATCGCCATTCATCCTAAATTTTCCAAACTTTCCAATCCGCTTTTGCGAAAAGCTATCGCCCCCCGGGTGACCATCAAAGACGCCGCCCGTATTGCCGGAATTTCGGTCAACGATTTTTTAAAAAAACTTGAAGAAAAAGGATTTCGAGTGGAATATGAAACCGAAGACGACCGGACGGAATACGTAACCGAATGCAACTTGCTTGACACCTACAAACCCGTGCGAATCAACGCCATCGAACTGCTTGAAAACGACATCGATCCCTTTGATACCATCCGAAAAAAACTAAAAACTCTCGCCCCTGACGAAGCTTTGGAAATTACGGTGGATTTTATTCCCTCGCCCTTGATTGAAATTTTTACCAAGCAAGGTTTTAAAGCGTGTGTCTTGAAAAAAGACAATGTTTACTATACCTACTTTTATAAGCCCTACAAAAAGGCCGGCTTTTGGGAACGGATAAAAAAACGCTTGGGGTTGGTCAAAGAAAAACATGACGGAATCCCGCCTTCCGGGCATAGTTGCGAAAAAGATTTCGATATGGTGCTTGAAAAATACCGGAACCGGTTGGAAAAAATCGACGTGCGCAATCTGGAAATGCCCCAACCTATGATGAAAATTCTGGAAGCCTTGGAAAAACTCAAGCCCGGCGTAGCCTTGTTTGTAGAACACAAACGCATTCCGCAATTTCTGATTCCCGAATTGGAAAAGAAAAACTACCTTTGGACGACAAAAAAAATTAATGACACTCATACGCAAATGATTATTTACAAACCCGAAAAAAAATGACTAAAATCCATACCCAAAACGCTCCCGATATCCGGGTGGTAAAACCCCATTTTTTGTTTGGCGCCGTTTCCTTTGCCGTTGCTGTGGTGCTGATGCTTTCGGCCCAAACGGAATTGTTTCTCCCGCATTATCACAACAAAATTTTGGCTATTGTCCACGTCAACTTGCTCGGGTGGGCGATGATGTTGGTGTACGGCTCGCTTTATCAATTGGTGCCCGTAGTTTTTGAAACCAAATTGTTCAGCGAAACCCTGGCCAAAATTACTTTTTGGATCACAGGAATTTCCGTTTTCCTGATGGCATATTCTTTCTGGACGGGACGTTTGGCGGATGCACTCGTAGGATCGGCTGTGATGATGTATTCGGGACTTTTCCTTTTCGTAATCAACATCGGGCTAACCTATCGAAACGCCACCATCAAAAACATCAAAAACTTTTTCATTATCGCCGCCATTTTCTGGTTGTTTTTCGCACAAACCGAAGGCTTGCTGATGGCCTTGAACTTTAAATACAACTTCCTTGAAGCCAACAATTTATACCACCTAAAAATTCACGCTACCGCCGGATTGGTCGGTTTTTTCATTCAGATGATTTTCGGTGTCGGCACCACATTGATTCCGATGTTTTTGGTATCACACCAACACAGTGAAAAACCCTTGAAACCCTCCTTTGCGTTACTCAACGCCGGATTGTTATCGATAACGCTTTCGTGGTTGTATTTTCCCGACCGAATTATATTGACATCGGGATGGACGATGATTTTGCTTTCCGTTTTGCTGTATGTCAAATTCGTGTACGACGCTTACCGTCAACGTTTTAAAAGAAAATTGGATGAAGGCATGCAACCCACCATGTTGATTTTTATCCTCGTTTTTTTACCCGTTATCTTCGGAATCCTGCTCTTATGGCAAGATAATCCGCACGCACCGCTAGCACTTACGCTTACGTCTTTATTATTGTTCAGTATGATTTTCGGTGTGATTAACCTCATTATATTAGGGCAAACCTACAAGACCATTCCCTTTATTATATGGCTCGAACGTTATCAACCTTACGTAGGAAAATACCAAATCCCCTTGCCCAAGGAAGTGTATAACGCCCGGTTAGCTTTGTGGCAATACCGTCTTTATCTGGTATTTTTCTTCCTGTTTATGTGGGCGATTTTTTTTAAAAACGAAGCACTGCTACGCACGGCACTGTACATTTTAGCGGCGGTTGCCATCGGATACAATTTCAATATGCTCAAGATGTTTTTTCACAAACCCGTTCTCAAACCTTTGGAAAAAAAACGATACAAAAAAACCGCCGAATCCGGTTCGGCGGTGTAGGTTTTCAACACGATAAATCTTAAATTAGTTTCGCAAATCGTAATCTGCAAACTTGCGCAAGTAATCTTCAATCCGGGTTCCGTAAGCATCTTGAGAAGATTGTTTTCCTTGCGAGCGTAAATACTTTTTTACGGCTCCGGCACCCGCAAGATGTGCCGCCGCCAAAATCCCCGATTCGGTAATTTTAATGCCGTTGATATATGTTCCGTCGTACCGCTTGATTTCTCCGGCTAAGATTCTTCGGTTTTCTTCCACATAACGCTTGAATGCTTCTTCCTGCAGTTCGGGATTTTTTAAAAACTCACCGTGTGAAACGTGAATATTCAACGCACGCAAGGTGGAAAAACCGAATTGGTATTTTCCCATATATCCCAAACTGTTTACTACATCATATCTCCTCCCGGATTCATTAAAAGCCAGGGCTTCCTTAAAACCCACAAAATCTTTACCTACGGCCGGAATTCTAAACGCCGGTTTTTGGTTATGTTCCGGCTGTACATCCCTCCATTCGGGATAAACGGCCGGTTGGTGTTGCACGCGCGGCATATTATATACCACGGGAACATTTTGCTCTGCTTTCAAGCCCTCTATCGATACACCGAGTACGACGGCAATCAAGACCGAAAGCAATATATAGAGCAAGTTGTTTTTCATTTCTCGAAATTTTTCGTGCGTTTTCTTGCAAAAAACGTACCATTTGCAAGAAAACCGGTTGCAATAATACGACTTTTTAAATTAATGGATTTTCAGCCCGCTTTATTTCCAAATTTTTTGACTGTTCAGGTGTTTGCGGTATTGCATGGCATTTTGAAGATGCCGGTCAAAAGTTTCGGCAAAATTGTGATATCCGGGCCGCCGGGGGTCGGCGGAAAAGAAAAGATAATTGTGTTTTCGGTGGTTCAATACCGCATCGATGTCTTCAATATCCGGCATCGCGATGGGTCCGGGCGGAAGGCCGGGATATTTGTATGTATTATACGGATGGTCGATGTTGATGTGTTTGTTCAGCACACGGCGTATGGTAGCGGTATCGCCCGTGAGCAGTTTGTAAGCATAAACCGCCGTGGGATCGGCTTCCAATTTAATGCCGCGTTTCAAACGGTTGATATATACCCCCGCCACTACGGGTTTTTCTTCACGTTTAACGGTTTCTTTCTTTACAATGGATGCCAAAATACCCACCTCCACCGGGGTCAAACCTATTGCGCGGGCTTTTTTACGACGGTCTTCGTTCCAAAACTTTTTGTACTCCGCCAGCATACGATCACGAAATTGCTTTGCATCGGTGGTATAAAAGAAACGGTAAGTATTGGGAATATACATCAAAATAGCCGTAGCTTCGGTGAACCCGTTTTGCTCTAAAAACGACTTATCGGTAAAGGCTTTGAGCAATTCCGTGGAATCGGCCGTGATATAATCGGATATTTTTCCCGCCAAGTCTTCAAGCGAATGTATGTTATTAAAAGTAACGTCGATTTCCATCTGCTTACCGGAACGGAACAAATTAACCAAAGCGTTGTTGGTCATATCTTTAACGATTCGGTATTTGCCGGGTTTAGGCGTTGAAAAACGCTTGAGCTTGGCCGTCAATTCAAAAGTCTTAACCGATTTTACATAAGGTCTTAACGAATCTTTGAGTGACGAAATGTCCGCTCCTCGCCCCACCGTTATTACCGCTTGATCCGAAATCACATTCGGCACAAAAGCCGCATAATACAGAAACAATACGGCAAATGCCGACAAAAAGAAAAATACAACCAATATTTTTTTCAAAACGATAATTTTTGTGCGTAAAGATATAATTTTTCGATTAAACAAAAACGAAGTTTATTACCTTTGTATAAACCACCGGAATCCGGATAATCATACGAATAAAATACTTGGTATGTTTTTTGCGTTATCTTTGGCGAAAAATGATCACCCATGAAAACGAAACAAATGCTGGCTTATGTGTTGGCAGGTATCTTAGGCGGATTAACGGTTTTAACCGCCGATTATTTTTTGTCCCGCACTCATCAAGCACCATCCGTTCCCGAGGTTACGGAGCTAAATAACGACACTTTGCCCGAAGCAATGCCCGTTTCCTATTCCGGCCGAACCGCCATACCGCACCAAGCTTTTGATTTTACCGAAGTGGTCAAGCACACCAAGGATGCCGTGGTGCATGTGCGAAATACACGCATCGTGGTCCCCGTATATGAATATTTTTTCGGTTATCGCGAAGGTCAACCTTACAAACAAGAAGGAACCGGCTCGGGAGTTATTATCTCGGGCAACGGATACATCGTGACCAATTACCATGTAATCAAAGATGCATCGGAAATCGAAGTAACACTCAACAACCGTAAAAAGTATCCGGCCGAAATCATCGGCATTGATCCGCAAAACGATTTGGCCGTTTTAAAAATAGATGCCAAAAATTTGCCTTACATCACCTTCGGTGATTCCGACAACTTGAAGCTGGGCGAATGGGTGCTGGCCATCGGCAATCCCTTTAATTTGGGCACAACGGTTACCGCAGGCATCGTAAGTGCCAAAGCGCGCGACGTAAAAGGCACAAAAAATATCGACAGTTTTATTCAAACCGACGCAGTGGTCAATCCCGGAAACAGTGGCGGTGCCTTGGTGAACGAACGCG
>JAMONI010000134.1 GCA_027065935.1 Flavobacteriales bacterium
ATGACCGGCTCGTATATCGGTTATTCATTTGCCATTCCTTCCAACATTGTGAAAAAAATCACCGAGGACATTATCGAATACGGAAGCATTCAAAAAGGTAAAATAGGCATTTCGGGTATTGAACTCGATGACGAAACCGCTAAAAAACTAGGCATCGAACAAACCGAAGGGATTTGGATTAACAATATCGATAAAAGTAGCAACTCCTACAAAGCGGGGCTCCGTCCGGGTGATATCATCTTGGGTATCGACGGCAATAAGATTACTACCATGGCCGAACTCCTGGGCTTTCTCAAAACAAAAAGTCCCGGCACCCGTATCAAATTAAAAATTCTCAAACCTAACGGTTCCATCGAGATTATTCCCATCGTGCTTGAGAAATACGACTCGGCTTACATCAGAGCTTTGGGTATCGTGGTTAAAACCCTCGATAAAAAACAATTGAAATCACGGGGACTCAAATACGGTGTTTTAATACTGGACATTAAAAACCGGCAATTGTTGGCCAACGGGATAGAACCGGGTAACGTTATCGTGAAGATCAACAACCAACCCGTTTATTCGGCCGATGAGGCAAGCCAACTGTTCGAGCGGTTTAAAAATCAACGCTTGATGGTGGAAATCATGAACGACCGGAACGAAGTGGTAAGATATATCTTTAATTAACAACAACGTATCCGAAATAACAAAGCCCTTTCGTTACGAAAGGGCTCTTTTTGTATGTAAACACTATTGCTTATTATCCTTGGTTTTTCAAAGCTTCCGCACCGCTTACGATTTCCAAAATTTCTCCCGTAATCACGGCCTGACGGGCTTTGTTGTATTGCAAGGTCAAATCGGCTACCATTTCCTTGGCGTTGTCCGTAGCCTTGTGCATCGCCGTCATTCGGGCACCGTGTTCGGAAGCCCAAGCTTCGCGAATGGCACGGAAAAACTTGATTTTTAATGATTTGGGAATCAATTCGGTCAAAATGGTCTGACGGCCGGGTTCGAAAATATAATCGATTTGTGCATCGGATGATGAGGTTTGCCGTTGTTCTTTGGGAACGGGTAAGAATTGTTCTTCCACCACCCGTTGCACGGCCGGATTTACGAATTGATTATATACCAAAATCACTTTGTCATAGACTCCTTCGGCAAATTGTTGCATAACTTTTCCGGCCACTTCGGCCACTTTTTCATACTCGATTTTCTTATCCAAAATGTCGGAACGGTTTTCTACGATATTTCGTGATTTTTTCAAAATATCGAATCCGCGTTTTCCGATGGTTAAGATGTCCACTTCCGCCCGGCCGGCATAATTGTCCGCCAGTTCATTGACTTTTTTTATTACATTGGAATTCAAAGCACCGCACAAGCCGCGGTTGGATGTTACGGATATCAAGAGTATTTTCTTAACCGGGCGTTCTTCTCCGTAAACATTGGTTTCGTCGGTACCGGCTTCCACCAAGGTTTGCAAAATTTCGTCCAATTTTTCGGCATAAGGCCGCATGTTTTCAATGGCTTCCTGTGCCTTTTTGAGTTTGGCCGCAGATACCATTTTCATCGCGTTGGTAATCTGCATGGTGGATTTTACCGATGATATCCTGGTGCGTATGTCTTTCAGATTAGCCATGATGTTTATTCTTGGGTTTCAAATCCTTTGGCAAGCTCACGTGCCGTTTTTTCCAACACTTGTGCGATCTCATCGTTCCACGCTCCGCTTCGGATCCGGTCGAGCAAGTCCCTGTGTTTCATACGCAAATATTCAAGATATTCTTTTTCGAAATCTTTTACTTTTTCTACGGGAACATTTCGCAACAAGTTCTTGGTACCCACAAAAATAATGGCCACTTGCTCTTCAACCGGTATGGGTTGGTGTTGGGGTTGCTTTAGGATTTCCACGTTTCGCTTACCCTTTTCGATAACGTTTAGGGTAACGGGGTCCAAATCGGAGCCGAATTTGGCGAAAGCTTCCAATTCCCGGTATTGCGCTTGGTCGAGCTTTAGGGTTCCGGCCACTTTTTTCATCGGTTTGATTTGAGCCGAACCACCTACACGCGATACGGAAATTCCCACGTTGATTGCCGGCCGGATACCGGCATTGAACAAGTCGGATTCCAAGAAAATTTGTCCGTCGGTGATGGAAATAACGTTGGTAGGAATATAAGCGGCCACATCACCGGCTTGGGTTTCTATGATGGGCAGTGCCGTCAATGAACCGCCGCCTTTGACTTTGTCTTTTAAAGGTTCGGGCAAATCGTTCATGTTTTTGGCTACGCTGTCATCGTCGATAATTTTAGCGGCACGCTCCAACAAGCGCGAGTGCAGGTAGAATACGTCGCCGGGATAAGCTTCACGTCCGGGCGGACGGCGAAGCAGGAGTGACACTTCACGGTAGGCTACCGCTTGCTTGGACAGGTCGTCATACACGATCAGTGCCGGACGTCCCGTATCGCGGAAATATTCACCGATGGCGGCGCCGGCATAAGGCGCATAAACTTGCATGGGGGCGGGGTCGGACGCATTGGCCGCTACGATTACCGTGTAGTCCATTGCCCCTGCATCTTCCAATTTTTTATGTATTTGCGCTACGGTCGATGCTTTTTGACCGATGGCCACGTAAATACAATATACGGGTTCACCTTTTTCGTAATACTCGCGTTGGTTGATTATGGTATCGATGGCCACGGTGGTTTTTCCGGTTTGACGGTCACCGATAATCAATTCCCGCTGACCGCGTCCGATGGGGATCATGGCATCGATGGCTTTGATACCCGTCTGTAGCGGTTCTTTTACCGGTTCACGAAAGATTACTCCCGGTGCTTTTCGCTCCAAAGGCAAGTGAATCATTTCACCTTGAACGGGGCCTTTGCCGTCCACGGGATGTCCCAAAGTATTTACCACCCGGCCTATCAATCCTTCCCCTACGGGAATGGACATAATTCGATTAAGACGTTTTACGGACGAACCTTCCTTGATATCCGTGTAAGGACCGAGAATTACGATACCCACGTTGTCTTCTTCAAGGTTCAATACCACGCCTTCGGAACCGTTTTCGAACCTAACCAATTCTCCGGATTGGGCGTTGTTCAATCCGTACGCACGGGCTATTCCGTCACCCACTTCCAGCACGATTCCCGTTTCGTCCAATCCGGCTGTGGTGTCGGTTTTTTGTAATTGTTCCTTGATAATTGCTGAAATTTCTGATGCTTTTATTTCTGCCATACCGGTAATTTTATTCGATTATACTGCTATGTTCGATTTTATTTTTTGTAATTTTCCTTTGATACTGTCGTCGATTTTCAAATCGCCGATTTGTAAAATAAATCCGCCGATAATTTCGGGGTTCACTTCGGTTTGCAATACGGCGTTATCTTTTCCCGTAAGTTCTTTGACTTTCTCGTGAAAGGCCTTTATAATGTCCCGGCTTACGGGCACGGCCGTGGTCAGCACGGCTTCCACGATGCCGAGATGTTTTTTGTAATGTTCCGAGAACAATTCGGCTATGTCTTGCAAAATGTCCAACCGGTTTTTATCGGCCAAAAGTTTTAACAATCGTTGCGTCAAATCCGTCACTTTGCTTCCGAAAATCTTTTGAATTGCGTTATATTTTTGTGCGGAGCCGATAATAGGTTGTCTTAAGAACGATTGAAGTTCGGCATTTTGACGAATTACATCCCGAATCAGTTCCATATCGGAAGCGGCTTCTTTGAGCTTTCCGGATTGTTCGGCCAATTCGAAATATGCTTTTACGTAACGTTTTGCCGATTTTGCGTATTTGCTCATTTTAATTCAGCTTTAATTCGGATAAATTTTTCTTGATGAAATCCATTTGCTTGTCTTTGTCGGCCAATTGGTTTTTCAACACTTTCTCGGCGATTTCCAAAGAAATTTGCGCCACTTGATTTTGAAGGTCTTTGACCACGGCTTCTCTTTCCGCTTCGATTAGTTTTCTGGTTTTGGCTAATTCGTCGTTACGCACTTTTTCGGCTTCGGACTTGGCTTCGGCCAAAATTTTATTTTTCAGTTCACGTGCTTCTTTCAATATGTTTTCGCGTTCTTCTCGTGCCTGCTGAAGTAATTTTTCGTTATCGGCTTTGAGTTTGGCCATTTCTTCACGAACCTTTTCGGCCTCCAAAACGGCTTGTTCGATGGATTTTTCTCGCTCTTTAACGGCATTCAAAATCGGTTTCCAGCCCATTTTGGTCAATAGGAAGGCAAAAATCAGGAAGAAAAGGGTCATCCAGAATACCAAGGTTTCGGGTGCTGTTAAGCTCATTTTCTTTATATTTTTGGTTTACATTTTTATCTTCGATTAAAAGGAAAATCCCGCAACCAATCGTTACGGGACTTTCGGTGCATTACACGAAAATTTCCAAGATGGCTACGATAATCGCCAGAAGGGCCGCCCCTTCCACCATACCGGCGGCGATCAGCATAGCACCTTGAATTTTTCCTGCGAATTCGGGCTGGCGAGCCATTGCTTCGGTAGCGGAACCTCCTATCTTACCGATTCCGATTCCCGCTCCGATAACTGCCAATCCCGCGCCTACTGCTGCTAATGATACTGCCATAATCTATAGTTTTAATGGTTAACGGTTTTCTTTTTTGTCATGCCGTCCGGTGTTCGTGTTCTTCATGTTCTTCTACGGCCAATCCTATAAACAAAGCCGACAATATGGTAAATATGTAGGCTTGCAAAAAGACGACCAGTATTTTAATGAAACTTATGAAAACATAAAACAATCCCGATACGGGTGCCACAAGCACCGAACCGAATATGAATATAAGCGCAACCAAGCTTATCAACGAAGTATGGCCGGCAAACATGTTGGCAAACAAACGAACCATAAGAGCAAAGGGTTTGATAAACATACCCAGCACTTCCACCACAACCATAATGGGCTTGAGTATGTAAGGTACAGGCGGGTTGAAAATGTGTTTCCAATAATGCTTGTTCCCTCCGATAGTGGTCAAGATAAAGGTAAATAATGCCAACACGAACGTTACCATAATGTTACCGGTAATATTATGCCCGAAGGGGGCAAAGGGAATCAAACCTATCAGGTTACTCAATAAGATAAAGAAAAATACGGAAAGTAAATATGGCATGTATTTTTCGTATTTCTTGGGACCGATGTTGGGGATGGCTATTTCGTCACGAATAAATAAAATCACCGGTTCGATAAATCCGGCAATGCCTCGAGGCAACTTATGCGGGTTATTGTACGCTTTCCGGGTAAAATGAATGATAACTATCAACAAGATAAACACAAACAAAATGGCCAAGGCGTTGCGCGTAAAGGAGAAATCCAAAGGACGACTGTCAAAATCGAATACGTTGGGATGATGCGTGTCTTTTACTTTGTCGGCATAATAGATGACCTCGTGAATTTTGACGAATCGATTGCCTTTTTTGTCGGTTACTACGACTTTTCCTTCGTTATCTCCTTGAAATTTTCCGGACGAAAACACGCTGAGTCCTTTATCCGTCCAAAGGATTACCGGCAAATGCAAAGTGTAATGAAAAAAAGGAATTTCGATGATGTAATCGTGTGAATCACTGGTGTGATGGCCTATCAATTCGCCGATGTTTACGTTTTTTTCTTCGGAATTACTTTGACCGCCTCCTTCCGAAGCCGTTAAGTTTGAGGAAAATACGAGTAAAATCAACAGCGCGATGGATTTCAAGAAAAAATTTTTCATCCGGCTAAAACGTTTGTCCTTTGTTTTGTCCGGCAAAAATAAACATTTCCCCGGGATTAACCAAAGAAAAGTTATTAACATTCAGGACAGACGCGCTCCGTCATGCTCAACATAAGCCCGTAACCGACGACCGGAGGTAGCAGGAATACAACAAGTTTGATTTCCTTCGTATTATCATGCAACGGAACAAGCGGATGTAAAAACTGCCGAAACAAACCGGCGGTGGATTGTTATTTACTACGTGTTTTGATTATAATCTTTGATTATAATCCCGGTTTTTATTTTCGATTGACTTGTATCCCTTTTTATGCACGTGAATCACGGCCCGTCCGCTGGGTTCGTTTAGGTTTTTAAAACTTTCGTCCCATTCCAAAGCGACGGATGTGCTACAAGCCACCGATTTCTCGAACGGCACGGTTCTGGCCGCCGCTTGACCGGGGAAAAACTCTTCGAAAATACTCCGGTAATAAAACGCTTCTTTGGTATCGGGGGTGTTGACGGGAAAACGGTAATGGGCGTTGGCCAGTTGTTCGTCCGATACTTCTTTTTCCACGATTTCCTTCAAAGTATCGATCCAATCGTATCCCACGCCGTCGCTAAATTGTTCTTTTTGTCGCCATACGATACTTTCGGGTAACAGGTCCTCAAAGGCTTTACGCAAAATCCATTTTTCCATTTTTCGTTTTTCGTCGGCATCATGTCTAACCATCTTGTCGGCGGGATTCAAGCGCATGGCCACATCCATAAAAGCTTTGTCTAAAAACGGTACACGTCCTTCCACCCCCCAGGCCGCGAGCGATTTATTGGCGCGCAAACAGTCGTAAAGGTGTAATTTGTCTAATTTTCTAACGGTTTCATCATGAAATTCTTTTGCCGAAGGCGCTTTATGAAAATACAGGTATCCGCCGAAAATTTCATCGCTTCCTTCACCCGACAGTACCATTTTGATGCCCATTGCCTTTATGGCGCGTGCCATTAGATACATGGGGGTTGAGGCACGTACGGTGGTAACGTCGTAGGTTTCCAAATGATAGATTACATCGCGAATGGCGTCGAGGCCTTCTTGAACGGTAAATATAATTTCATGATGTACGGTATCCAAATGTTCGGCTACCTTCCGGGCCGCTTCCAAGTCGGGTGAACCTTCCAATCCTACGGCAAAGGAGTGCAAACGCGGCCACCAAGCCCGCTCTTTCCCTCCCGACTCGATGCGCTTATCGGCATATTTTTTGGCTATGGCCGAAACGATGGAAGAATCCAAACCGCCCGAAAGCAATACGCCGTATGGAACGTCACTCATCAATTGCCGGTGAACCGCCTCTTCCAGCGCTTTCCTTAGCTTCCGTATATCGCTTTCGTTGTTTTTTACGTTTTCATAATCGCGCCAATCCCTTTCGTACCATCTGACGAACCTTTTTTCCTTGCTGTGATAATAATGTCCCGGCGGAAAAACTTCGATGGCCGGACAAATACCTTCCAGTGCTTTCAGTTCGGAGGCTACGTACAAAGTGCCGTTTTTATCGCGTCCTATGTATAAAGGAATAATCCCCATGTGGTCCCGAGCAATGAAATATTCGTCTTTTTCTTTGTCGTAGAGTGCAAAGGCAAAAATTCCGTTCAGTTCGTCCAAAAACGATACGCCTTTTTCTTTGTATAAGGGCAAAATCACCTCGGAGTCGCTTTTGGTTTTAAATTTGTACTTTCCTTCAAATTGCTTGCGGATTTCCTGATGATTGTATATTTCACCGTTCACGGCAAGAATATACCTTCCGTCGTCGGAAACCAAAGGTTGTTTTCCCGAAATAGGATCCACAATAGCCAAGCGTTCGTGTGCCATAACGGCCTTATCTCCGGTAAAAACACCGCTCCAATCCGGGCCCCGGTGCCGGACTTTTTTGGCCATTGCAAGAATTTGCGGTCTGATTTTTTCCGCTTGTTCTTTCAGGTCGAATGCACAAACTATTCCACACATAATTTTTTCTTTTTTTTTTAAGATTATACCATAAAAAAACCGGGCGAAAGCCCGGCAAAATATCGTCATTACGCACCCACCGGGCTTGTCATACAAATCCGGAATTATTATTATTACGAATGTGTGCGTAAAAGCGTTTCACGGTTCTTTGCTATGTTTTACGAGGGCAATATATAAAAAAAATCATACATCCGGAAATTTATTTCACAATCCACCGGACGAACTTCTCGAAAACCTCATCGCGTTGGGCCGGACGAATGCCCAATTTCAAATAGGCGTTCATTCCTCCCCCGCGTTCCATTACTTGCAAGTTAAGTTGCTTGACATATCGCATTACTTCGTTCATCTTTTCGTAAGGAAACGATATTTCCAAGGGAATTAATATTTCTTTTTCGATAATTTCAGCTTGTGTCAAAGTTTCCTTAGCCGCCGTTTTATAGGCTTGGATCAAGCCGCCCACGCCCAACTTAACGCCTCCAAAATAGCGGACGACCACAACCAAGGTATCGGTGAGGTCGAAATTGCGGATTTGGTTGAGAATCGGAGCGCCCGCCGAACGGGCAGGTTCGCCGTCGTCATTAGCTCGTTCTTCAATGCGGCCGGGCTTTCCTATCCGGTAAGCATAACACCAATGGCGTGCATCGTGATAACGTGATTTTA
>JAMONI010000135.1 GCA_027065935.1 Flavobacteriales bacterium
GATTTGAGAAAGAAAAACCAAGCGACAATTCCGCCCGCAAAAGCCGTCTCGTAATTGTAGCCCACGTATTTGAACAACAGTCCCAAAAAGATTATAACCCCCAATCCTGCCAACAACATGTCGAGCTGAATGTCACTGCTGTAAAATAAGGCTATCACGATAACGGCGGCAATATCGTCGGCAATGGCAAAGGCGGTGAGAAAAACTTTGAGGTTGAGCGGCACTTTGTCGCCCAAAAGGTTCAGGATGGCCAGCGCAAAAGCGATATCGGTGGCCATGGTAATGCCCCACCCCCGGGCGGTTTCGGGATTTTCATTCAAATAAAGGTAAATACCGATGGGTACCATCACCCCGCCTAGGGCCGTGATAAGCGGCAGGGCGAGCTTGGACGGCGAATTAAGCTCACCGATGATAAGTTCACGCTTGAGTTCCAATCCTATCATGAAAAAAAACAAGCTCATCAAGCCGTCGTTGACCCATAAAATCAACGGTTTTTTTAAGCTAAAATTTTCAAAAGTAATCCCCAATTCCATATGAAGCAATTCGTGGTAGTAGGATGCCCACGGGGTATTGGCCCAAACGAGAGCCAACAGGGTGGTGGCAAAGAGCAAGGTTCCGCCTTTACTTCCTGCATAAACGAACTTTTGGATGGGTGTGAGAAAAATGTCTCTTTGGAGAGGAAGGGCAAAAAACAGTTTTCCGATGGCGCTGAAAAGTTTCCGCATGTTTTTAATTATGGTTCGGGCAAATATATGATTTAGCCGCCGATGCTAGGAGGACACTAAGAAACATTGAAGTAGCCTTTATTATTGACTTGTGCCGTCGATACTTCGGGCGGGGCCTTTTCAAGCTTATTCCACCAAATCCAGTTCCACTTTCAAGTTGTCGATAATAAAACGTTGCCGGTCGGGGGTGTTTTTCCCCATGTAAAATGCCAATATTTCTTCTATGGATTTTTCGTTATCCAACACCACGGGCTCCAGTCTGATATCTTTTCCGATAAAGTGTTTGAATTCGTCGGGAGAGATTTCGCCCAAACCTTTAAAGCGTGTAATTTCGGGTTTTTGGTTGCCTTTACTCAGTTCTTGAATGGCTTTTAGTTTTTCTTCTTCGCTGTAGCAATAAATGGTTTTTTGTTTGTTTCGTACTCTAAAAAGCGGGGTTTCCAAGATGTAGAGGTGTCCGTTGCGTACGAGTTCGGGGAAGAATTGCAGGAAAAAGGTCAGCAGAAGCAAGCGGATGTGCATACCGTCCACGTCGGCGTCGGTGGCGATAATGATTTGGTTGTAGCGCAGGTTTTCCAATCCTTCTTCGATGTTTAATGCCGCTTGAAGCAAGTTAAACTCTTCGTTTTCATAGACGATTTTTTTGGTCATTCCGTAGGAGTTCAAGGGTTTTCCGCGCAAGCTGAACACGGCTTGGGTTTCCACGTCGCGTGCTTTGGTGATGGAACCGCTTGCCGAATCGCCTTCGGTGATAAATAAAGAGCTTTCGAGCCGTCGTTCTTTTTTCATGTCGTTGAGGTGGACACGGCAATCGCGCAGTTTTTTGTTGTGTAATTTTACTTTTTTGGCCCGTTCGCGTGCAATTTTCCTGATTCCGGCCAGTTCTTTTCGTTCTTTTTCGGCCTCAATGATTTTTTGTTGAATGGCTTCGGCCGTTTCGGGATGTTTGTGAAGATAATTGTCCAATTCCCGCTTGACGAATTCGTTCACATAGGTTCGTACCGTAGGCAAGCCTTCACCCATTTCGGTGGAGCCTAATTTGGTTTTGGTCTGCGATTCGAAAACCGGCTCGATTACTTTGATGCTTATTGCTCCTACAATGGATTTGCGAATATCGGAAGCGTCGTAATTTTTTCCGAAAAAGTCGCGCAGGGTTTTTACGATGGCTTCTCTAAAAGCCGACTGGTGTGTGCCGCCTTGTGAGGTATATTGCCCGTTCACAAAGGAATAGTACACTTCGCTGTATTGCGTACGGCTGTGGGTGAGTGCTATTTCGATATCTTCACCTTTGAGGTGGATGATGGGATAGAGGCGGTCTTTTTCCGAAATTTTTTCGCTCAACAAATCTTTCAGCCCGTTTTCGGAATAGTATTTTGTTCCGTTGAAATAAATGCTTAGGCCGGGATTGAGGTAGATATAGTTTTTGAAAAGTTTTTCCAAATGTTCCACCCGGAAGTGGTAATTGGGAAAGATGTCAGGATCGGGAATAAATTCGACCAACGTGCCGTTTTTTTCTTCCGAATCGATTGTTTCGGATTCTTCTATGAGTTCGCCGCGCTTAAAAACGGCATATTTGGTTTTGCCTTCGCGCCAGGCTTGCACTTTAAAGTATTCGGACAAGGCATTGACGGCTTTGGTTCCCACCCCGTTCAATCCTACGGTTTTTTTGAAAGCCCGGGAGTCATACTTTCCGCCGGTGTTCATTTTCGACACCACATCCACCAATTTGCCCAAGGGAATGCCGCGCCCGAAATCGCGCACGCTCATTTTGTTGTTTTCCAAGCGGATATTGATGCGTTTGCCGGCTTTCATGACAAATTCGTCCACCGAATTGTCAATAATTTCTTTGGTCAAGATATAAATTCCGTCGTCGGGGGCGCTTCCGTCGCCCAATTTGCCGATATACATTCCCGGACGCATACGGATATGTTCGCGCCAATCCAAGGATTTGATATGTTCTTCCGTGTAATTAATCGGATTGTTTTTCATACCTTGATTCTATTGTTGATGCAAGATAATAAAATATGGTGTAACATCTTTAATTGCACCCAAAAAGGCCGGCCGGATGAGCCTGCGGTCCCGGTTCGACCAAATGCACGTTTTATCGGAACAAACCTTATGTTGGAAAGATGCACGGGTATTT
>JAMONI010000136.1 GCA_027065935.1 Flavobacteriales bacterium
CCGTGTTTTCCATAGGAAAGGTGTTGAAAAAAATCAGTTCCCCTTTACGAAAAACGACCGTTTGAAAATCGCGCTCCATCGGGCGTACAAAGATTTCGGTTTGTGCGGGGTCGTGTATCTTTCGTGCATATTTCAAAAAAGGTGTGGCCGAATGATAAAATTCGATTTCACCGTAATGTTCGATAAAAAAATTGTTGACGTTTTCAAAAGGCACGTACACATTGGCCGTTTGCGACGGTAGCCCCGAATCGATTTCGATGGTGTCGGTAGGGTAGAGCTTGACGGAGAATTTAAGCAGGTCGGGTGCTTGTCCGGCATCCAACCAATTTTCGGGGACCAACGTATTGAGCGCATTATGGTGAAAAAGAACGAGTTGATTAATCTGTAATGATTTGAGCTGTTCGGTGTAGATTTTGTCGAGAATGCCGCTTAGGGCCACAGCCGTTTCGGCTTCGTAGGGAATTTCCAAAAATATTTCCTTCCCGTTTTGCCACAGGTAAAAAGAAAGTCCATACAATCCCACTTGTATGGACATTTTATGCGCAACGGAAGCGTGCATCAGTTTTTAATGTCGTAAAGCTTCGGCCAATTACCGCTTGTGGTGACTTCTTCAAGCGAACCTACCGATATATAGGGTCCGTTAATTTCTTCCGTGCTGATAACGTTGAGTTCCTGAACCACCAAATCTTCGGGTTGGTCGTATAAAACTTCTTTCTTGTGCACTTTGGCTTCAAAAACGGGCATTTTCACTTCGCCTTTTTCCAAATAGGATTTACGAAGTTCGAATTTAACTTTCTTCTCCCGTCCCGGAATGGGTACCCACATCATCTCTTTATAACGGTTGTCGTTTTTGAATAAGGAATCTTTCACGGATACAAACCCTAAGGTGTCGATGATAATAATTTCTTCTTCTTTTTCAATGCCGCGAAATCTGTCGTACTTTTTAATTACGGAATCCCGTTGGGTGATTATGGGAAATTTGGCCGTATCGATAAATTGAATCAACGAATCGAACGAAGCCGTATAATCACCCGTGATGGTACGGTAGGCCACTTCGGCGTCGCGAATATCCTTGAGCCGGTCGATAATTTTGGCGTAGCGTTGTTTTTTGGTTTGATTAAATTTGACCGGCGCCGTAATGGAATCGTAAATTTTAAATCCGAAAAATACGGCTGCTACTATTAAAATCAGATTTATCACGGGCAAAGCTTTGGGCGAAAGCGCACCTACCTTGACTTGATGAACCATAATCAAAATCACCAATACGAGCAGAATGAAAATAAACCAATACATCAGCGTAAATTTTAGTTCAAGCAAATATACAATTTTTTATACAGAAATTATGCCGTATTTATTTACGGCGAAAAAAATTTTTCATCCGTTTTTTCCAAGATTCGGTCTGCGACAAATAAGCGAAGTTGTCCGCAGCGTAAAGTTTGGCTTGTTCCAACTGTAAGGCAAAAGGAAAGTTCACGGTTTGTTTGGTAAGCGACAGGGCTTCGGGCGTGCCTTCGGAAATCAGCCGGATTATTTCTTCGATTTTTTCGTCAAGCCGGTTTTCCGCAACAACATCATTGACGAATTTCATCTGTAAAGCTTCACGGGCGCCGATTGTTCTTCCGGTTAATGTCAGCTCCATCAAAGCGCTTCGTCCGATGAGAGATTCCACATACACCGTACACGTGGCCGGAAGTATGGCGCCCAATTTAACGGCGGGAAATCCGATCCGGGTACCTTCCGATGCCACCCGGAGGTCGCAAGCGGCGGCAAATCCGGCGGCACCGCCCAAAACCGACCCGTGCAACCGGGCGATAACGGGCTTGGGAAATTTAAAAAGTGTTTCCGATGCTTTTTCTAACAACAAAGCGAATCTTTTGGCCGATTCCACCGAATTTAAATCCGACAGGGACTTTAAATCCACTCCGGACGAAAAACTCTTTCCCCGTCCCGCAAGCACTAGGATTCGAACTTGTTCGTCTCGAGCCAGTCGGTCCATTACCGAAACAAACTCTTCGAGCAATGCGGGCGAAAAAGCATTATGTCGGTCCGGACGGTTAAAGCTTACGGTGGCAATCCCCCTTCTTATTTCGTAAATTACAAGGTTTTTCATTTTCAAAAAAAATTATTTTTTCAAATCGATGACAATGGTCTGATGCTTTTTGTTTACAATAAAGGCAGCGTCTTCAAAGCCGGGCGGCCCGAACGATGCTTTGGCATAACGCGAAAAAACGACTTTTTCTTTGGGGGGCGAAAAAATAAAAATCCAATTTCCGGTTGCCGTTCTTATCCAACACTACGCTTAAGGCATACAAGCCGGAATTTGAAGGTCCGAACCGGACGACCGTATCTTGACTTTGCACTTTGATAATTTTTCTGATAAAAGGTTTTCGGGGAAAACCGGCGGGACGGTTGTAAATCGCTACGATAAGATTGCCTTTGCGTTCGGGGATGTTTTCAATACGAACCTCCAAAGTGTTGTGCTGAAAACAAATGAGAAAAGTCAAATAAAGGAAAATCGAAAACGGATGTATCATTACATGAGATTTGCTCGTCAAATTTACTTCATTTTTTTGTTCCGGTATGTTCGTATGTCACCATATCTTAATTTTATAGGATTATCAAAAAGTATGATATGCTGCGGAATCTGATTTTTGTTAGGATTGTCGTATATTTGCACCTCAAAAAATTATACTTATGAGCGAAAAGGAGCATATCGAAATTTTGATTTTAGGCTCGGGTCCTGCCGGTTATACGGCGGCCATTTATGCGGCCAGAGCGGGATACAAGCCCGTGGTCTATACGGGTATGGAAATGGGCGGTCAGTTAACCACTACTACGGATGTGGAAAACTATCCGGGATTT
>JAMONI010000137.1 GCA_027065935.1 Flavobacteriales bacterium
CCCGGACATACAATTGGTGTGTGATATAAACCGAAGGCACCGCTTGGGAATAAATGCCGGGACGGTTGTCCGAAATAATACCTTCGATACGGTACTCTTTGATGATTTTTTGTGTTAGTTCCAGTTCGCGTTTATACAAGCGGTACCACGACAGGCTTTGCATGGCGAGGGAAACGGGTGTGAGACCCGCCATTCGGGGATAAACAACCCGCCAACCCGGAAGTTCGATATAGGGTAGTTGCGGAAAATATTGACGCAAAAATTTTCCCGCCGTACCGTCCGACGCAATAACGGGTTCGAAGTCCCGTTCTTTTAGCGCCCGGATGACGGGAACGCTTCGTGTGGCGTGTCCCAATCCCCAGTTCAATACGCCTACCAAGATACGTTTTCGGCCCAAAACGTTTTATTGTTTGATCAGTTTCTTAACGGTTAGAACGCCGTCACGGGTTCGGATATGAATAAAATAGATATGACCGGGCAAGCGGTTGAGTTTCCACGATACCGAATTACTGAAGGTTTCTTCAAAAAGGACTTTTCCGTCGGCGCTCACGAGCCGGAAGTCGGCTTGTTCGTCTTTGAGGATAATGAACACTTCATCCCGGGCGGGATTGGGGTACACTTTGACTTTTCGAGCGAGTCTTTCGCCGGCTACCGACATATTCCAACGGTCGGTGGCGGGCGGGCCTCCCCAAATAATGGTGGCCAAATACGGATTGTCGATGAAAGGGTTGCGGTTGCCTTGCAGGGTTTCCAAAACGTTATTACGCCGGTCTTCAACGGGTGAAGGCGGATCTTGAGCGTTCCATTCCAAAAAGAGTTGCAACATACCGGGGTCGGTGGAAACGGCGGGGCCGGTGCCTACATTGACGGGTTGACAACGGTCGCCGTAGCGCAGATACAAATACATGATTATACGTGCCACGTCGCCTTTCCATTCATCGCCGGGATACCAGAAGTTGGCATTCACCGTGCCGGCATTTCCGGTGGCATCGGCGAATTTTTTATTACCTCGACTTCCGTTCATACTTACGTCGGAGGGTCTGATATGATGCGGGTCGGCGCCGACGGTATCGTTGTTGGTAAAGGCGGGGGTGCCCAAGGATTTGGGATAAACGTGTTCGCGATTCCATTCGCAATTGGCGGCCGTTCCGCCGTTGTCATATTTGTTGCGCATAATATCGTTATGACAATCGCCGTCGGTGCCGTTTTCCCATCCGTACATCAAATAAACTTTGGACGTATCGGTGGTGACTTCGTCGGTTTGGCGCAATACGTCCCACAGTTGGCTGTAGGTTACGAAAACGGTGTGTGTCGAACTTATTTTGAGGGAAAGTTCGTCTTTTAAATCCATTCCCGTTTTGGTGAGGTCAACGTCGTTGTAATAGGATTGGACCTGAGAAAAAAGTGCGTGACCGGCAAGCAGAAAGGCGGCAAAGAATAAAATTTTTTTCATTTTCGTTTGAGTTTGGCCATATAAAATCCGTCAAATCCTTTGTCGGGTATGAGGGTTTTGTCTTGTACAAAGGTAAAATCTTTATTCCGATTGAGAAAATCTTGCACTTGGTTTTGATTTTCGTCGGCAAGGACGGAACAGGTGGCATAGACGAGATATCCGCCGGGTTTGACGGTTCGTGCGTAAGTGTCGAGGATATGGCGTTGGTTTTGAAGAATTTGTTCGAATGCCCGGGGAGAAAATTTCCATTTCAAATGCGGTTTGCGTTGATAGGTTCCCGAACCGGAACAGGGGGCATCTACCAATACAATGTCGGCGAGATTTTCCAACCGGCCGATTGTTTTTTCATCCGCCGGAGCGATTTTGCCGATATTTTTGACTCCCGCCCGCCGGGCGCGTTTTTTTAGCTCCCGCAATTTGACCGGAGCGATATCCAAGGCGATTATTGTTCCTTGATTTTGCATTAGTGCGGCCAAGTGTAAAGTTTTTCCGCCCGCACCGGCGCAAGCGTCGATTACGGTCATTCCCGGCCGGACACCGGCAAAATGTCCAACGCTTTGAGAAGACAAATCCTGCCATTCGAACAGGCCGTTTTTGTACCAAACCGTGTTGTTGAGCCGGTAGGTTTTTTCAAAGACAATGGCTTCGGGAAAGCCGGCGGGCATGCGGAATTGCAAACCTTTGTTGCGAAAGGCTTCGGCAAGTTGTTTGCGGCCGGTTTTCAAGGTATTCACACGAATTACGGGCAGGCTTTCCCGGTTGAGCCTTCCGGCGATATCGTCCCAACGGTGTTTCCAAGTACTTTTTCCTTTTTTGTAGAGCCAAGTCGGTAGTCCGAAATGAAATTCCGGGATTTGTTCGAGTTTCCGGTAAATTTCCTTACTTGTTCGCTTAAGTCCGGTATGAGGTTCGACAAAGCCGGGCGGAACATCTTCGGTGACGAGTATGTAGGCTTTGAGCATACTTTCGGCATCGTGATGTCCGTAGAGTTCTTGCGCTACCTTTTCCCACAGATTTTTCCGGCGGATGATTCGGAAAGTTTTCTCTTTGATAAAATTGCGGTCGCGCTTGCCCCAGCGGGGATTGTTACGGAACAATTCTTGCAAAACGGTATCTGTGGCTTCGCCTTTTGTTAATGTTCGGTCGATAGCTTCACGTATCGCTTCATATAAGTTTTGATGCCATTTCATTGCGATTTTAAAAATAGCGATAATTTTGCTATCATTTCATTGCGGTGAAGCAAATAACGGACTTTTATGTGTATTCGCACCTTCACGTGGCTTTGGCGGCGGTGGCGTTGTATGTTTTGTACGCTTTTTGGCTGGGCGTTGTTCCGGATGGGTTTTACCTTATTTTTTTGTTTGCCTCCACGGTTTTGTATTATACGTTTTTGAGAATTAT
>JAMONI010000138.1 GCA_027065935.1 Flavobacteriales bacterium
GTTTAGAGATTATTTTATTTACGACCCCGACGAGCAGGCATTAATCGGACAGCGAACCGGCAAACGCTACCGGCTGGGTGATGAGGTGCGCGTAAGGGTGGTGGATGTGGATTTGGTCAAAAAACACATCACCTTCGAGTTGGCAGACGACTTTAACAAACGAAAGCAAAGCTCCGTGAAAAAGAAAAAGAAGAAGAAAAAAAAGAAGCGGAAGAAAAACTAATTCCTGCTTCCCTATATTAATAAAATCATTAGAAATGAAAAAGTTGATGAAATATTTTGTTATTCTAATCGCGTTAGTCATTGCTTTGATATTGATAAAGTATCCGTATTTGTCAAAAGGCGTAAAAAACATCTACCTAAAGGGGCATAAAACATCCTATATCAGCGATTTCGTGCATTATCCGAAACGGTTGATTCCGAACGCAAACCGAATTCGGGAATGGCCGTTACATAAAAATTACAATGCTTTTACCGAAAGCCAACGCCTGAAATCCTTCAACGAGCGGTACGGTACCACCGCCTTTTTAGTCATAAAAAACGACAGCATCCTTTTTGAAAAATACTACCACGGTTACACCCCAGACAGCTTGTCCAATTCCTTTTCCATGGCCAAAAGTATCGTAGTCACCCTGCTTTTTAAAGCCATCGAAGAAGGACATATCAAAAGTTTGGATCAAAAATTATCGGATTTTTTCCCCGAATTCAAAGGCAGGTATGCCAAAGAGGTTACCCTGCGGCACCTTGCCGCCATGGCAAGCGGAAGCAATTGGGTGGAGAATTATTACAACCCGTTTACCATTACCGCCGAGACTTATTTTACCGAAAACCTGAACAAACTCATACTGAACAACGTCCGATTTGACCGTCCGCCCGGAAAAAAATGGTATTATTCGAGCGGAGACACCCAAATTCTGGGTATGGTCATCACCAAAGCCACCGGAAAAACCCTGTCGGAATACTTGTCGGAACACTTCTGGCAACCTATGGGTATGCGCAAGCACGCTTGGTGGAATTTAGACAGCGAAGACGGTATGGAAAAAGCCTTTTGTTGTGTTAATTCCAACGCACGGGATTTTGCCAAATTCGGTCGATTATACCTTAACCGAGGCCGATGGAACGGAAAACAATTGATAGATTCAAGCTTTGTGAAACAGGCATTAACGCCTTACTTCAAAAATATGCCCCGCTACGGATTACAATGGTGGTTATTCGACCTGAAGGGATATAAAGGTTTTATGATGCGCGGCCATAAGGGACAATACGTGATGGTCATTCCGTCCGAAAAGACGATCATCGTCCGGTTGGGCGAAACCAAACCCAAAAGCCGGATGGGAACGTTTTCGGAAGATATCGGGGTATATTTAGAAGAAGGAATGCATTTGGTCAAAAAAACCGAATAACTTGTAACCTTGCAATTAACGGAAACATTCGGCTATCGACACAACGAACGACCCGCCCACAGAATTTATCGGGGCGACAATGCCTTCGTATTATCCCGGCTAAAGGATGAATGGACGAAAAAAATACGTTTCGTTTACATCGACCCGCCTTATAATACCGGCCGGTTACAATACCGCAGTTTCCACGACCGATTTTGGGATCATTATTCCCGAGAGCGGCACGCCAAATGGTTGGCTTTTATGCGTGAACGTTTGGAAAAACTGTATCCTTTGCTTACCGGTGACGCTTCGGTTTTTATCTCCATCGACGATGCCGAACTGCCCAACCTGATTCTCTTGCTTCGCGAAATTTTCGGCAAGGACAATACCGACGTGATGATTTGGGACAAATTACCTCCCGGCGGTTCGGCCGGACAGGGCAAAATGAAACGGGTCAAACGCTTCCGTAACGAACATG
The DNA here is from genome assembly GCA_027065935.1 of Flavobacteriales bacterium. Lineage (GTDB taxonomy): Bacteria > Bacteroidota > Bacteroidia > Flavobacteriales > Flavobacteriaceae > JAADED01. The sequence goes on from JAMONI010000138.1 coordinate 1,861, forward strand.
AATATATCGTGGTGGCCTTCAAGGACAAAAACAAAGTGCGTTTTAACAAAATCCGGCGTAGCATCCCCACACAAAAGACTTACGGCAACCCCGATAACGACCCTCGAGGGCCTTGGATTAGTGCCGAATTGTGTAAATCGGCCGAAAAGTCATTGCCCGGACGAAAAAATTATTATACCGTAATCACCCCGGGCGGGCGGTCAATCACCCGCCAATGGCATATCAGTAAAGAAGAATTCAATGCTTTGGATAATGACGGACGCATTTGGTGGGGTAACGGACGTATCATCCCCCGGCTGAAAAAATTCGTCAACGAACCTTACCCCGCCACGCCGGGCTCCGTCATCCGCAATATATCCCAAACCGAAGGTGTGCGGGATTTGAAACAATACGTAGCAAGCGAGCATTTTTACCACCCCAAACCCGTCCGGTTGATCAAGCATTTATTGGAAATGGCTACGCACCCCGGTGATGTGGTTTTGGATTTTTTTGCCGGCACCGGCACCACCGGACACGCCGTTATGGAATTGAATAAGGAACAAAATGCCCGTTTGCAGTGTATCTTGATTTCCAATAATGAAAACAACAGTTTGGATCAAATCCTCATTCCGAGACTAAAAAATTATATCGACCGGAACCAAGTGCGGGAAACATGGGAGGTTTTTAAACTAACCGATGTTTAAGTTCGGCCGGAGGATGCGAAAAACGTTTTGTCTTGATAAAAACGGTTTCATTCTCTATTCGTAATCCTCCTCAGTATCGTTTCCTGTAAGTAAGAGAATAAACAAATTGCCATTGTCAATCGGGTCAAAAAACCTTTCGGTCAACGTATAAAAAAACATCCGGAGGCTGTCTTTCAAGTCAGCCCCTTTTTCTTTTTTAAGATTAGGCTGTCAGAGTTAAAAGTTGTTTTTTGATCAAAAAGATCTCATGTAGGTACTTTAAAAGTCGATTTTTTAATTTTTTAATTGGAT
>JAMONI010000139.1 GCA_027065935.1 Flavobacteriales bacterium
TGTGGAGCGTTTTTATAGTGTCGGGGCATTACTATTTGCTCAAGCAAACGGCCGGGCATTACGGCACGAGATTCGGTTTAATGGATTTTTCGGCCGCTCAAATTTTGCTTCCCGCTATTTATTTTATTGTGGCGATTAAAGTTTTGACGGGAGCAAAAATCACATGGAAAGACCGGCAATACGCTCGATGAGCGGAACACCGGACGAGCTATATCGAATCCCGGAATTTTCGGATATTTGAAAGATGAAAAAATCGAATCACAAATCCGGAACTTTAACCCGGAGTTTATATTTTTTGGCCGTTGTGGCACCGGAACCTGTTCAGTCCCAACTGACGGAATTAAAATATTTGGCGCGTGATTTGTTTCACTCCGGTCACGCCTTGAACGCACCGGCACATCTAACCTTAATTCCGCCTTTTTTTGCACGGCAAGACCAGATGTATCGGTATGTGGAAAACTTGTACGGGGTTTTAAAAAATCATAAGGCCTTTTCTCTCCGTCTGAAAGGATTCGATAAGTTCGGCAGGCGGGTCATATTCGTAGATGTGGTTCCCAATCCGATGCTTGATAAATTGCAGGCGGATTTGTATGATTTTCATAAATTTTTTTTTCAAGGCCAAGTAAAACCGAACGGATTTCATCCGCATTTTACGGTGGCCTTTAGGGATTTGGACGAAGATATATTTCCCGAAGCTTGGAACTATTTCTCAAACATGGATTATGAAGCCGTTTTCGACGTAAACCGCATAGCGATTCTCAGGCATAAAGACAAGCGGTGGCATATAACGGATTCGTTGGACTTGCCTAAAAAAATACGATGAATTACAGGATGTTACGCTCATATTTCAAGTATTTGATTCGTTCCAAGAACGAATACGGAGTGCATTCGCCTTTTGTGTATAAGTTATTGACCCGGTGTTTGTATGACAAGACGAAATATCCGGAATATGAGATATTGACTAAATACCGAAAGAGGTTGATTAAAGATCAAACCGTACTGAAAGTAAGGGATGAAGGTTCGCCGTCGCGATATTTTCGTTCCGACGAACGTCCGGTGGGAAAAATGGCAAAGGTGGCGGGGAGTTCTTTGAAAGAAATGAAATTGTGGTTTCGTTTGTCCCGGTATTTTCAACCCGGTCGCGTACTGGAATTAGGTACGCATTTGGGATTGTCCGCATTGGCGTGGTCGAAGGGAACGAAGGGTTTAATCACTACGGTGGAAGGAAATCCCGTTTTGTATGCTTATACCAAAGAAAGATTGTCGTCTTATATCGATAAAAACGTAAACTTCGTTTTGTCGGACTTTGAGGATTATTTATTCTCGTCACAAGAACGTTGGGATTTGGTATTTATCGACGGCAACCATACTTATGAAGCCACCGTGCGTTATTTTCATTTATTGAAGAATCGAACACATAACCGTTCCCTTCTTGTTTTTCACGATATTCATTGGTCGGAAGAAATGGAGCGGGCATGGAGGGATATCATTGCCGACCCGGTCGTTCACGTGACGATAGATTTGTTTTGTTGCGGATTGGTTTTCTTTCGTGAAGAACAATTTAAAGAACATTTTGTCATCAGATTTTAAGTAAAGTCCGGAAATTTTAAAATTTCGGAGCCGAAAAAATTTTTATCTTGCACCCAAATTCACCGCACTATGGAATATTTGGATTTTGAAAAACCCATTGAAATACTTGATAAGCACTACAAAGAATGTTTGGAGGTCAATGAAAAAACGGGCGTGGACGTGCGATCCGCCTGCGAGAAAATCCGGAAAGAAATCGAGAAGAAACTCAAAGAAATCCATAAAAACCTAACGCCATGGCAACGGGTTCAATTATCGCGCCATCCCAACCGTCCTTACACGTTGGATTACATCAAAGCCATTGCAGGCGACACATTTTTCGAACTGCACGGCGACCGCAATTATGCCGACGACAAGGCCATGGTGGGCGGATTGGGAAAAATCGACGGGCAAACCTTCATGTTTATAGGTATGCAAAAAGGGCGCAACACCAAGGAGCGTCAATATCGCCGTTTCGGAATGCCCAATCCCGAAGGTTACCGAAAGGCATTGCGCCTGATGAAACTGGCCGAACGCTATCAAATTCCCGTAGTAACCCTGATTGATACGCCCGGTGCGTTTCCCGGCATCGAAGCCGAAGAACGCGGTCAAGGCGAAGCCATAGCCCGTAATATCAAAGAGATGAGCCAATTGCGTACGCCTACTATTGTGACTATTATAGGCGAAGGTGCTTCGGGCGGTGCGTTGGGCATCGGGGTAGGCAACAAGGTAATGATGATGGAAAATACATGGTATTCGGTCATCGCCCCCGAATCCTGTTCCAGTATTTTGTGGCGCAGTTGGGAATTTAAAGAAAAAGCCGCCGAACAATTGAAACTGACGGCCAACGATATGAAAAAACTCAAGCTTATCGATGAAATCATCAAGGAGCCGGTCGGGGGCGCACACCGGAATTGGAACGAAGCCTTTGAAAACTGGAAAAAAGCCGTAGTGAAAGCTTATGACGAACTCAAAGGCTTGAAATCCGACGAATTGGTGCGCCACCGGGTGGACAAATTCAACGCAATGGGCGTTTGGTCGGAGTAATTTACAAGGTAAAATAGATGAGCAAGAAAAAGGAAGTTATTGAAAGAATTTTTCGCATCTGCCAGAAAAAAAATGATTTTACTTTTGATAATTCCCTTGTCAAACAAATGGCTAACGAAGTGGGACTGGCCAATCCCTTCGATGCTACTAAATGGGATCATTCGGAAAAATTGCCAGAGATTTTAAAAGAACACGATTATTTTATTATTCATCTCGGAG
>JAMONI010000140.1 GCA_027065935.1 Flavobacteriales bacterium
CCACACTTTACGGTTATTACAGGCATAGCCTTGGACCACATCAACAAATTCGAAAATTGGGAAAAATATACCGAGCAATTCGAAAAATACATACAAACCGTTGAACCCGGAGGCGTGTTGGTCTATTTTGAAGATGACGAACGGCTTAACAAAATAGCCGGTTTAAGAAGCGACATAAAACGCATACCCTATTCGACGCCACCGTATTCGATAGAAAACGGCATTTATTACTTGCATACGCCGCAAGAAAAAATTCCTTTGAAAATTTTCGGCGAACATAATATGCAAAATCTCGAAGGCGCCCGAAAATTATTAAACCAAGTGGGAATCGACGACCGTACTTTTTTTACGCACATCAGAGATTTTAAAGGCGCTTCCATGCGTTTGGAAAAACTCTATGAAGATGATAACTTTACTTTAATACGTGATTTTGCTCACGCACCTTCCAAAGTGCGGGCTTCCGTGAAAGCCGTCAGAACCCTTTATCCCGACCGTAAACTGTATGCGGTTTTGGAAATTCACACTTACAGTAGTTTGAACAAGAATTTCTTGCCCGAGTACAAAGATGCTTTACATCCTGCGGATGTGGCCTCCGTATTTTATTCGCCCGAAGCGGTGAAGATCAAGCGTTTGGAACCCATCGAACCCGAATTTATCAAGTCCGCTTTCAACAGGGAAGATTTACATGTGTTTACCCAACCGGAAGATTTTCAGGCATTCGTTTACAATTTGAATAAAAACAGCGCCGTGTTGTTATTGATGAGTTCGGGACATTTGGGCGGATTGGATTTGGAAAAACTAAAACCTTAAGGACGTGTCCATCAAAAAATGGCATGAAGACGATCGACCGAGAGAAAAACTGATGAAACGGGGCGCAAGGAACCTGTCGCCTTCGGAACTCATAGCCATCATCTTGGGGTCGGGAACCAAAAATTTGTCGGCGGTGGATTTGGCCAAACAAATTCTGGACAGTGTCAACAATGATCTTTCGCGTTTGGAGCATGTAAGTTTGAACCGGTTGCAGGAGTTTAACGGTATCGGACCGGCCAAAGCCGTTATTTTGAACGCCGCCTTCGAGCTGGGACGGCGCCGTGCCATGCAACAATCCGGTACCGTTAAAACGGTCAAATCGGCACGGGATGCATTTGAATTGCTGTTGCCCCACTTGCAAAATCTCAATCATGAAGAATTTTGGGTGATATTTCTCCGGAAAAATAAGGTGCTGGGCGCCGAACGGGTCATGCAAGGCGGGTTGGATTTTTCTCAAATCGACTTGCGCTTGTTTTGGAAAAGGGTGTTGGAGACGAACGCCACCGAAATCATTATCGCCCACAATCATCCTTCGGGCAATAAAGAACCGAGCAGGGCGGATATCGACATAACGAGAAAAATCAAAAATGCAGGCGAAAGTTTGTCCGTTCGCTTACTCGACCATCTCATCATTACCGACGATGCTTACCTTTCCATAATGCCATACGTATGAGAATTATTTTGTTTTTGATTTTAGGTTTGTTGATGACGGGGTGTTCGGAGAAAAACCGAACGCGATTTCGGAATGATTTTACTCGAGAAGAAGAAAAACTGCTTCGTCTCTCCCGTGATATTATAAGCAGGGCTTATTTTGCTACTTTTGTTACCATGCACGAAAACCAACCGCATCCGCGCGTGATGGAGCCTTTCCCGCCCGATGAGGAATGGATAATTTGGTTGGGGACCAACGCCAAAAGCCGTAAAGTGGCCGAAATCAAGCGAAATCCCGTGGCTACACTTCATTATTTCGACCGTAGTATTCCGGCATATGTGAATCTTTACGGAAGGGCTTATCCGGTGGATGACCGAAAATTGAAAGATAGCATTTGGCGGGAGGCATGGGAAGAATTTTATCCCGGACGGTCGAATTACTTGCTTATCAAATTCGTCCCCGACAGTTTGGAGATGATTAATCCCGCCGAAAATCTGCCCGGTGATAAGGAAACCTGGAAACCTTATTCGGTCAGGTTGAGGAAGTAAAGGTCTTGTGTTGAGTTTGTCGTCGCGGATTAAGGATTAGTTCTCTTTGCTGTCTTTTTCAAGCGAAAATAAAGTAACCAAATTTAATGACGACAAGGTCAACCTGACGGATACATTGCCGGCCGGGTGCGAAAATCTATAGGGGCCCAAGCGGTAATATAGCCCCAACCCGAAGGAACTTAACAGATTTTGAAACGTAATACCGGTTTCGTAAAACCCTTTGTGAAGAGACAGGGAAGGATTGAATTGACCCGGTTCCGTGTATCCGTAAGCGATACTTCCGCTCAGACGAATGTTCATTTTGTTGTTCCTGAAAATTTTTATTCCCGTAAAGGTATGTGCAACGTGCAAGGTGGTTAAGAAATTGTCCGAAAATTCCAGGTCGTACATGGTTTCAAAGGAAAAATCTTCCACCAGGGTAAAACGTTTCCAAGGCGTGTTGCCTTGTGGATTGTTGGTTGGCGGGGCGTATAATTTGTAGTGAGGTGCGCCTTGTGATGCATAGGCGGTCCTGAAAACCAAATTGCTAAAATCTCCGTTCGGGTAATTTTTTTTGACGATAACCTGAAAGTCCGTGCGATAATAGGAAGGAATGTCCTGGCTTTTCAAAAGCTTTTCCCAAGTAAAATAAAAGAGGGGATATCCCCGCTTGAGCCTTAATCTGCCTAAAGGAGTTAATTGGTATTCGGCAAAGGGGGTCCACAAAACGGCAGTGCGTAGATATTGCATTCGCCCGAAGAATGTCCGGTTGTTTTGGATGGAATATAAAGGTTTCGTTTGGCTTTGTGTCCAAATGACTTCCGCTTTT
>JAMONI010000141.1 GCA_027065935.1 Flavobacteriales bacterium
AAAATCCACACGCATTATTATCATCAGCGCAGAAAAGGGTTTTGGGTGAAAATCAATTATTCGGGACAAAACATTTATCCTTTGGTTTTTACCACCGAAAAACAAATCAAATGGAACGGACAAGCTTACGAATCCTTAAGTGACGAAGAAAAAAAACACTTGATGCCGCTGCAATATAGCGATTGGTTATTTTTACCTTTTTATTTATATAACAACCAATTCGAATTCCGGAAAATATCCCGGGTCCAAGATATCGACGGAAGAAGTGTGTGGGGGTTTTATGCCGGATACAAAAAACATAAATTTCATTTTTATTTCGATAAAAAACATAAATTTCTCATCCGGTTGGAAAAACTTTCGCCTGCGGGAAACATTGACTTTTCCATCGATTTTATGGATTTTCGTCCCGTAAACGGAAATTATTTGGCACACTATTGGATATACCGGAACCGGGCAAGTAACACAACGACCAAATTCATCTGGAAAAAGATAAAAATTAATTATATTGAAACCCTAAAATTTTAAAAAAACAAAACAACCCGAAAACTTTTAAAACAATGAAAAAGACAATCACTATCGTATTCATGCTCTTAACAGCAATGACCTTTGCCCAAAAGGGCGAAAAAATCGTGGAAAAATACATCGAAGCCATCGGTGGAAAGAACAAATTGGAATCGGTTAAATCCGTATTGCAAAAAGGCACTATGGAACAAATGGGGCAACAAATGGAAGTGGAAATTTATCAAAACGTCAACGGCGACGGTTACATGAAAATGAACATGATGGGTATGGCACTCAACGTGTACGGCATCAAAGACGGAAAAGGTTACGTTATGAACCAACAAATGGGGTATGACGAAATGGATGAAACACAAGCCCAAAGCACGATGGAAAAAAACAAAAACATCTTTAGCGACGTTATTAGCAAATACCTCAAAGGCGAAAAAGTGGAATACGTAGGCAAAGAAGAAGTGGACGGAAAAAAATACGAAGTCGTCCTTATCAAATCCGAAGGAGAAGAAGTCAAAGTATATTTTGACACGGAAACCAACTTATTGGCATTCTCCACGGTAGAAACGCCGCAAGGAAAAGTAACCAACAAAATAGTGGAATACTTGGAAGCGGACGGTATCAAATTTCCCAAAACCATCATTACCGAGCTGGGCGGACAAGAAATGAACAAAATATCCATGAAAGAAATCATCGTGAACCCCGAAGCTTCACAAATCGACCAAAACGCATTTAACATACCCGAATAATTTTACAAGTTTTTTTTCAAATCCGCAAGACACCTTCGGGTGTCTTTTTTTTGTTGTATGATTTTCACAAAGTCCGCAACTTCACCCCTGATTTTTTATTCCCGATATTTTCACTTACCTTTGGCGATGTAAATTTTTTATTTTTAGTATTATGAACATTTATGTAGGGAACATCCCTTATCGCTTAAGCGAAGAAGATTTGAAAGAAATCTTTCAAGAGTATGGAACGGTTGAATCCGTAAAAATCATCACCGACAGGTTCTCCGGCCGGAGTAAAGGTTTCGGCTTTGTGGAAATGCCCAACGAAGAAGAAGCCAAAAAAGCCGTCGAAGAACTCAACGAAGCCGAAGTGGAAGGCAGAAGCTTGCGGGTTAACGAAGCCAAACCGAGAGAATATTAGAATTTTCTTTCAAGTTATTCCGTCAAAAGAGGCCTTCGGGTCTCTTTTTTTTGTTTGACCAAAACGGTTTTTCGTGGCATGGAAGCGCGTATTGGTAGAAAATAAGTTTTTTTTCATCCGGTAAGGTATTATTTTTGAAGTCGATAAAAACGTCAACCCTAAAAAAAATCCATTATGAAAAAATTGGCTGTTTTATTCGTTTTGATTTGGACTTACGCGGTGTACGGGCAAGAAAGCGGAACCACTTCCGTCAGTGTGCCTTCGTCACTCCCCAAATTTCAATTCGGAATCAAAGTTTCGGGTACCAATACCAATGTAAGCATCGACCTGAACAACCTGAACGAATACCCCAAAGAAGGATGGGGATATGAAGCCGGACTGATGACCCGACACAACTTCTTGGAATGGATGCGTTTTTACGGAAGTCTGGATTACGCGCGCAAAAACTTCACCATTCCCGACAGGTTACCTTCGGTAAACGATATAAAAGAACGAGTGGAAGTATTAGCCCAAATGTTTAAGTTTAACTTAGACGTGGAATTTCTTCCCATTGAAGGTTTGGGACTTCACGTAGGCCCGTATCTTTCTTATTGGCAAGCCGGTGAGGCCGTCATCACAAGGAGCGGCGACAATATTCCCACCGAAGTGGAAAACTTCGAAATTCAAGCCGCTTCGGCCGAAATCGACGTGAACAACCTGCCCGACAACGTTTTGCTTGTCAATCCGTGGGATTTCGGAATCACCGGCGGACTCAGTTACGATCTGGGAAAAATATTCGTAGAAGCCAAATACGAAATCGGCTTGTCCGACCTCAACAATATGGCCCAAAGCGCACGTGACAGCGGATTGTTCAAATTTAACGACAACAATTCGGGCAACGCCGACTTGCCGCCTATCAAATTCCGCACCTTAACCATAGGCATAACTTATTGGTTTAACTGATTGTCAACATTTCATCGGGTCAACCGGAAAGAGGGGAGCAAACCCCTCTTTTTTTTGTTTGTATTCAGGATATTAAAACCCGATAAAACCGGTGTTTTTTCGTAAATTTGCCAAAATTTTTCTTGCATGCTAAAAGTCAACAATCTTTCGATTCAATTCGGAAAACGTGTTTTATTCGACGAAGTCAATGCCCAATTCACCAAAGGCAATT
>JAMONI010000142.1 GCA_027065935.1 Flavobacteriales bacterium
TTTGCCGCTACCCCACCCCCTACAGCCAGTCGTTCGGCTCCGGTGATTTCAATGGCTTTATTCAATTTTTCCAAAACGGTTTTTATAATCGTAGCTTGCACGGAAGCCGCCAAATCGGCCAGGTTTTGTTGTATGAAATCGGGATTTTCCTTTACTTTTTTCTGTAGAAAATACAACACCGATGTTTTTAATCCGCTGAAGCTGAAATCAAGGTTTTCCACGTGGGAAACGGGAAACGAAAAGGCTTCGGGATTGCCTCGGGCGGCCCATTTGTCAATGTGAGGGCCTCCGGGGTAAGGTAACCCGAGCAATTGGGCGATTTTATCAAATGCTTCGCCAATGGCATCGTCGCGTGTTTCTCCCAAAATTTTCATCTTAAAATAATCTTCCACCCAAACGATTTGCGTGTGTCCTCCGCTGACGGTCATGGCCAAAAAGGGAAATCCGGGTTGTTTTTTGCTTTCTTCATAAATGAAATGTGCCAAAATATGGGCTTGCATGTGGTGGATGCCAATTAAAGGAATGCGTAAAGCCCAAGCAAAAGATTTGGCAAACGACAAGCCCACTAACAACGACCCCAAAAGCCCCGGCCCCACCGTAACGGCAATCGCATCAACATCTTCGGGGCGGACGTTCGCTTTTTTTAGGGCTACATCCACTACCGGAACGATATTTTGCTGATGCGCGCGCGAAGCCCATTCCGGAACCACACCGCCGTATTCTCTGTGGACTTCTTGACTTGCAATAATATTGGAATGAATTTTGCCGTTAATCAAAACGGCGGCAGCGGTTTCGTCGCATGAAGATTCAATGCCGAGAATACAAATATCTTTAGTAATTTTGTTAACGTTTTTCATAACCATAAAATCGGACGTAAAATTAAACAAAACCGGCAAATAAAGTTTTCCGAACGATTCATTTCGGGCCTGACATTAGTATTAATGTTTCTCATCGCTATTTCCTTGTTTTTTTCCATTCCTTCCGTCAGGTGGTATTTGGCCCGGAAGGCGGTTGCTTATCTCAACACCCGTTATGACGTTGATATTCGTATTAAGGCGCTCAATCTGTTCCCTTTGGGACATGTCGATGCACAAGACGTTCTGATTCTCGATCATCATCAAGACACCTTGATTTATTCCAAACGGTTGATTACCAACATTTTTAACCTGTTTCCCCTGACAGAAAACAAATTTTTGTTTGCTTCGGCCCGGCTGAAAGCGCCCTATTTAAATCTGGTAACTTATGAAGGAGAATCCGATGATAATCTGAATGTGTTTATCCGCAAGCTCGAAGGCGAAAATAAATCCGCTACGGGACGGCCGTTCTACATGAAAATTTCCGGTATCAGTTGGAATGACGGTCGATTTTTTATTCGTAACTACAATGTCAAAAAAGAACCGCTTTATTACCTGACCCGGATCGATGCATCGGCGGGTGATTTTGTCATTGACGGAAAAAACGTATATGTGCAATTGGAAAACATGTCTTTCCGGGACAAATATCATATTGACGTGTCGAACTTCAAAACGGCTTTTTCTTACACCCCCGATTCCATGCGTTTTGAAAATTTGCTGATACGAACGGCTTCTTCGGAACTTTCCGGAAGACTGGGATTTAATTACTCGTTGGAAAACCTCAAACATTTCTTCGACGAAGTGGAATGGGAAGGCCGGCTCGAAGGATTTTTAAGTGCCGAAGACCTGAATAAAATTTCGGGTAAGATTTTCAAGCCCGCCACCCGGTTGCAAGTGCAAACCCGGATAGAAGGCGTGTTTAACGAACTGGAACTGACTGAATACAAAATACAAGTGCCGGGGACATCTTTAAAATCCGAAGGCGACTTGATATTTTACGAATTGACCCAAAGGGAACATTTCGGTTTTAAAGCCGGCTTGAAGCATTTGCGTGCCGATTACGAGGGGCTGAAAAATTTTCTTCCCGGAATCACCCGCAAGTACATCCCTCGATGGGTGGATAATGCAGGGATGATACGCTTAAAAGGACGATTTGAATATCAACCGGACGCGCTGAATGCCGACCTGACCGTTCGATCGGAAGCCGGTAGCTTGATCGCCGAATTCGATATGAACTTTAAAGAAAATAAAACCCTCTACAACGGATTTTTCCGCCCGCAAGCGCTAAATGTAGGACGCTTGTTCGCTTGGAAAGAGGTGGGAAAAATATCGGGAACGTATCAAGTGGAAGGACAAAATTTCGCTTGGGATAACGTATCGGCCGTTGTAGAAGGAAAAACCGAACGGATTGAATTGAAACATTACGCCTACAAAAATGTGGACATTCAAGGGCGAATGAGCCGGGGGATTTTTAACGGAAAAATTTTTATCAACGACCCTGCTTTGAAATCCGTAGCGGAAGGAACCATCGACGTAAAATCCGATTTCAATTCATGGAAAATCGATACCCGGGTTCTCTATTGGGATTTGTACCGCACCGGTTGGATCAAGTCCGATACCCTTGCCGTACTGCAATTCCATTCGAACTTCGACATGCAAGGCAAATCGCTCAATGATCTGGCGGGAAGTCTGCGCATAAGTGATTTGCGATACCGGAGAAGCGGCAAAAACTACGAAATGAAAACCTTTGTGTTGCAAACCTCCGAAACCGGAAGAGAAAGAATCATCGAAATCCGTTCCGATAAGGCGGTAAACGGATACCTTAAAGGAAATTTCAAGCCCGACCGGTTGCCGGCCATGTATATGGATATTTTAGGTACGGTATTTACGGGATTGAAATCCCGGCGGGATTACGGCGAAGATTATGTTCGTTTTAATTTAAGCT
>JAMONI010000143.1 GCA_027065935.1 Flavobacteriales bacterium
AATTTCACGGGTATTTGCCCATAGACAAATCGCAATTACATCGAAAAATAAAAAGTTTGGTCGAAGAAACGCGTAAAAACGGAAAAACTCATATTTTTATCGAAACACCTTACCGCAACGATAGAATGTTGGAGGCCTTAATCAAACACCTGCCCGGACATTTTAAATTGTGCGTAGCCGTTGACATTACGGGAAAAAACGAGCAAATTACCACCCGACCCGTTTCCGAATGGAAAAGCCACCGCAGATCCATAGGTAAAATGCCCGCCGTCTTCTTATTCGGACTTTAGTGGCATCCGCATCCGCTGCCGCAACCGCATCCGCCTTCGCCGTGATGGTGTCCGTGATGATGCTCGGGGGCTATGGCACGCAAGGTTCCGTTGATCAGTTTTTCAATGGCTACGTCCGGGTCCTTTTCCTCCACCATATATGCCCGTTTGCCCATGTAATACAACTTTTGAAGTGCATCGGCACCGATACTTCCCGTGATGATAATTTCAACTTCTTCCAACGGATGTCCTTGAAAATTCAACGGATACCGGTGCAAGACTTCATGCAATATTTCATCATCCCGAAGTTCGATTTGTTTTTTGTCGTTGAGCGAAATCACACCCGAATCGTCCTGAACGATTTCGTATATCAAGAAATATTTGGATTTGCCCGCGTGTTTGGCGATGCGTGTGCCGGGTCTGCCTGTCCCTACGGCAACTAATATTTTTCTCATCTTGTTGTTTTTTTTACATATTTAATGATACAAAAGTAACAAAAATGTTTACAAAAATCATAATTCGGTTATAAAATATTTTTATTGTTAAAAAAAAGGTATTTCTATAACTCGAATTCACAGTTAAAAATATCCGCAAAGTGGCGCACGATTTGTTTCTTTACGGATGCAAGGTCCGGTTTTCGACCCAGTTCTTTTTCCATCGAGGTAACCCCTTTGTTTCGTATTCCGCAAGGAATTATATGATTGAAGTAAGAAAGGTCGGTGGTGACATTTAAAGCAAATCCGTGCATGGTCACCCACCGGCTTGTGCGCACACCGATGGCACAAATTTTTCGTGCCGAACCGCGCCCCGCATCCAACCACACGCCCGTTTCGCCCGGGCTACGTTCGCCTTTTATACCGTATTCACCCAACACCTTGATGATGACTTCTTCCAGCATTCGGATATATTGAATAATATCGATGCCGAAGTTGTCCAAATCGATAACGGGATATCCTACAATTTGGCCGGGGCCGTGATAGGTGATGTCGCCGCCTCGATCGGTATGCACAAACGAAACCCGGTGTTTTTGTAACGCCTCTTCGGGCAGGAGCAAATGTTCGGGCTTGCCGCTTTTGCCCAGTGTGTAAACGTGCGGATGTTCGGTAAAAATAAAGTAATTGGGGGTAGGGTGGCGGGTGTTTTTTCTTCGATTGTTGATTTTGATTTGCTTTATTTCGTCGAAATAGGAGCGTTGCCTTTCCAATGCTTCGTTATACTCGGTAAGTCCCCAATCCATCAGTTTTACGTAACGGTTCATTCTTCGTCGGGATTAAGCGGTTTGCCGCATTGATGACAGTAAATTGCTCCGTCCACGTGTTCGGTTTCATGACAGAACGGACATACTTCCGTATTGGAATGCGTTTTGAGTTCGGCTTTGGTCATTTCGGCGCTCACAATACCCGTCGGAACGGCAATTATCCCGTATCCCAATATCATAATCAAAGCCGCTATGAACTGTCCTAAAGGCGTTACGGGGGCAATATCGCCGTATCCCACCGTAGTCAATGTAACGATAGCCCAATATACACTACGGGGAATATTGTCGAACCCGCTTCCTTTGCCGTATTCCACCATATACATCACCGTACCCATGATTATGGTTAAAATTATAACGGCCAGTAAGAAAACGAAAATTTTATGCCGGCTTGCCTTGAGGGCTTTCATCAAACGTTGCGATTCGCCCAAGAAAGGCGAAAGCTTTAAAATCTTAAATACCCTAAGCAAACGTAAGGCCCTGACGGCAATCAACAAATGCGAACCTTCGATAAAAAGCGAAAGATATTTGGGCACCGCCGAAACAAAATCGATGATACCGAAAAAACTGAAGACATAAGCTCTGGCGTTTTTGCTAATCCAAATGCGCAACAAATATTCGATGGTGAACAAAATCGTGATAATCCATTCGATGAAGTTAAACCAATCCCCGTATTGCGCGCCCCAAGGTTCCACCGTTTCCAACATAACGGCCAAAATACTGATGACAATCAAAAAGAGCAAAACAATATCGAATAATTTCCCTCCGAACGTGTCCGCTTCAAAAATAATCGTATAAAGCTTTGATTTGATTCGGTTTACACTCATTTTACGCCGGTATGATTTTACAAATATAATTCAAAATACACTCATTCGGTAAAAAAACCGATGAATGTTATGTGAGAATAGTCCCTATTTTTCTAAATTTACGGGAACTAAAAAAATAAGCGTATGAAAAAACGATCATGGGCAGAACCCTATAAAATCAAGATGGTGGAACCCTTACGAATGCTCTCCGAACGGGAGCGGAAAAAGGCCATTGAAGAAGCCGGATACAACACTTTTTTGTTGCGTTCGGAAGATGTGTATATCGACCTGCTGACCGACAGCGGAACCTCGGCTATGTCCGACCGTCAATGGGCGGGACTGATGCTGGGTGACGAGGCTTACGCCGGAAGCCGTAATTTTTATCATTTGGAACAAACCGTCCAAGAAGTGTACGGCTACGAATATTTGGTGCCGACGCATCAGGGACGTGCGGCCGAGCATATCAT
>JAMONI010000144.1 GCA_027065935.1 Flavobacteriales bacterium
GGCAAAAGTGACGGTCAGAACCAAAATCATTGCAAGGGTTAATACTTTTTTCATTTGGCTTGAAATTTGTAATTGTTATCTTTGCAAACATAATAAAAAATACAATTATTTAAAAGTGCGTTATTTTTTCATTTACATTTCGATAACTTTTTTATTTTTAAGCCCTTTTAGAGTTACGGCGCAGGACAACACGGTTTATATCGACCGTTGGGTTACTTCTCCTCCATCCGGATACGAAAAATTTCCGCTTATTTATGTGGATTTCTGGGCCACATGGTGTGCGCCTTGTATAAGCGCTATGCCACATACGCAAGGATTGGCGAACATATTCGGAGACGAAGTTTTGTTTCTATTCCTCTCGGATGAACCCGAAGATAAAATCGAAAGGTTTTTAAAAAAAAGAAATCTCTCCCTGCTCGCCGCCTCCGATTTTGAAGGACGGACATTTGCTAATTTTAACATAAAATCCATTCCGCAAAGTGTTATAATCGGTCCGGAAGGGGAATTGGTTTGGCGCGGTAAGCCTACGGAACTGAATGAACGAACTTTACGGGATTTAATAAGTAAATACCGTTATTCGGAAGCTATGCCCGGAAGAATCGTGCTGAAAAAAACCGGCGAACCGGAAGTGAAAATGTCGGTATTTACGCAAGACGGCTTGGAACTTAAGTTTACCGAAACCCAGGAGGCCGCCAATGAGTTCGTTGCCCGGCCGGGTAATTATTATCTTTCCGGGGATTTGAGCTATATCGTTTCCATAATTAAAAATGTCCCTTTGCCTTTGGTGGAAAATCAAACCGGTAAGAACGCTTATTTTATGTTCAGCTCCGCAATCCGTCTCGACAAAAATGTCTTTACCGGCTTAGTGCAGTCTTTTATTTGCCGGAAAACGCCGTATAAAATCTCCGAAAACAATAAAGAAGCCGAAGTGATTGTCGTAACCGGAGGTCGTACGGAAAATTTCCTCTCGCCCTTAATGTATGACTTTGAAAAAGGCGACAATACGGCCCTCATCGACGACTACGGCTTTATGCTTGACAATGCCACCGTATCGCAAATGTTGGTACTGCTGTCGCAACGCAGTGGCAAATTGTTTGTTTACGAAGGAAATAACAAGGAAAAATACGACTGGAATTTACAATTTACCGGTTGGGAAAGCCTGAAAAAACTCTTGGAAGAAGAATTGGGCTTTCGGCTTCAACCCACCCGCCGAAAAATTACGTTTTATAAACTGGTAAGAAAAAACGGGAAGTAAAATTGACGTTTTTTTATTGCAATTTTCCTTGAATTATTTCGGATTTTGCCTAACATTAATTTTATTAGACATTAAACCTAAAATGCATAATGTCGCCGTCCCGTACCACGTAATCTTTTCCTTCCACACGCAACTTTCCGGCTTCCCGTACTTTGGCTTCCGACCCGTAGCGCACAAAATCTTCGTACGAAATCACTTCGGCTCGAATAAATCCTTTTTCAAAATCCGAATGAATCACACCTGCGGCTTGCGGAGCTTTGACGCCTGCGGGAACAGTCCAAGCCCGGACTTCTTTTTCGCCGGCCGTAAAAAACGTTTGAAGACCCAGTAGTTTGTATGCCTTTTTAATAAGTTTGGTAATTCCCGGCTCGTCCAATCCCAAATCTTCCAAAAACATCCTGCGTTCTTCATAGGTTTCCAATTCCATAATGTCCGCCTCGGTGCGCGCATCCAATATCAACACTTCGGTGCCTTCAGCCAATGCCATTTCTTCCACTTTCCGGGTGTAAGCATTCCCTCCCGCCCGCAAGGATTTTTCATCCACATTGCAAATGTACATCACCGGCTTGGCCGTCAACAGTTGCAAGGGTTTAATGTGCTTGGTATAAATTTCGCCTTCCAGATTCATTTTTCGAACGGAAATACCTTGTTCCAACATTTTTTTTGCCCGGTTCAGCGTTTCCCATTCTTCTTTCGCTTCCTTGATGCCGGCTTTGACTTGACGGCTTACTTTATCCATACGTTTTTCCAGAGTTTCCAAATCCTTAAGTTGCAATTCGGTTTCAATGATTTCCTTGTCACGAACCGGATCCACAGTGCCCATTACGTGCGTAATGTTTTCATCGTCAAAGCAACGCAACACGTGTAAAATGGCATCGGTTTCACGAATA
>JAMONI010000145.1 GCA_027065935.1 Flavobacteriales bacterium
CCCATTGGAATCCCAACCACCGGATATCGTTTTTGATGGCGTTTACGAATTCGGGGTCTTCTTTGTCGGGATTTGTGTCGTCAAAGCGCAGGTTTACGGGAGCGTTGTATTTTTCGCCGAGACCGAAGTTCAGACAAATGGATTTGGCATGGCCGATGTGAAGATAGCCGTTGGGCTCGGGGGGGAAACGAAAACGCAATTTTTCCCGGGGAAATCCCGATGCCAAGTCGTCTTCGATAATTTGTTCGATAAAGTTCAATGATTTTTCTTTTTCGCTCATTCGGATTCGGTTTTTCTACGGATTTCAGGCAAAGATACACAATATGCATACAATTTAAATAAAAAAAACCGTCCCGGCGGGCGAGACGGTATTTCCAATTATGAATTATGAAATTACTTACTCTTTGTTCTGACTGATATCGCCTTTGCGTGAGGCGTAATTGATTTTTAGGGCATTGACTTCGCGCAATTTTTCCTTAATATCGGCGATGATACCCATATTAACGTCTTTATCCGCTTTGATGGAGGTAATCATCAACGGACGTAATTCTTCACGGCGGGCGTTACGTTCGGCTAAAATGAAAGGTTGAATATCTTCCACCGTTCCGAACTTGTCGTTGAGTTGTATGCGCGGTTCTTTTCCGTATTTTTTTTGGTATTTTTCGATGGGCACTCCTACAAAAATGTTGCTGACCAATTGCTTTTTTTCAAGTTTTTGCACTTGGTCGGCGTAGGGGAGTTGCACGTTGACCAATTTGTTGGTGTCGCGCATAACGGTGGCCACCATGAAGAAGAATAGAAGCATAAAGACGATATCGGGCAATGAGGCCGTAGAAATGGCGGGCGTTCCGCCTTCTTTTTTCTTTCTGAATTTTGATGCCATGGTTTAGCGTGTTTTTGGTGTTGCTTCCGCTATAATTTGCGGAAATTTCTTTTTGATTTCGTCTTGTTGTTCTTTACTTAATTTGTCAAAAGGCTTGCCATAGCGTTGCATGGCTTCCTTGTTACGCACTTCATTGTAAGCGTGTAAGATTTCGTTATATACCGTAATGTAGGTTTTATAAGAAGTCCCGCGGTCGTGGGTGATGTTGACCACGGCTTTTTCGGGATTGTCGGCGTATTTGGGATTTTTGCCGAAGTTCGTAATATGTTTGATTACTTCGTCTTTGATTTCCGAAAAATCCGCCGGACGGTCCTCGATCATAAGTTGGTCGTTTCTGTTGATTAAAATTTCCAGGATGTTTCTATCTTTTACGATGGGAATTTCCTGATCGGGGTCCGGTGGCGGAGGAAGTTTACGGGATACGCCGTACATACTTTCCATCGTTGTGGTGACCAAGAAGAAGATCAACAACAGGAAAGCGATATCCGCCATGGAGCCGGCATTTATTTCTTGCAATTTGCGTCTTGCCATTTTTTTGCGTATTAAGAGGTTTTAAAGAAATCGGTAATCCAGCTGAAAAGCATCAAAATCAAGGCTATGATAGCCAGCAAGTAAAAGGTCCAAAGGCCGGTGTCGGTCCAGAAGGACGTGGATGCGGAGTAGGTGGTATCGCCCAATTGGTAGGGTGACTTGTCGGCCAACATGGAGGCGATAAAAATCACCGCGGCAAAACCGCCCAGTCCCATCAGGGTGTATTTGAGTGCTTTTTTGCTGGAGAAGATGTCTTTGATTAATCCGATTATGGCGGCGATTGCCGTGAAATAAAGCAGTATTTTGGTCAGATTAATCAGCGTGTCGATGGCTCCGCCGGCATCATCCTTGGTGGCAACGACGTAATATAAGCCGAAGCTTACCAGTGCCAGGATGACGATGAGTATGGAGATGAGTTTATTAACTTTCATTGATCTAAGGTTTTATGAAAATTATTTTGAATATTTCACCAACAGGTCGATCAGGGAGATGGAGGCGTCTTCCATTTTGTTTACGATCTTATCGATTTTGGCGATGATGAAGTTATAGAAAATTTGAAGGATGATGGCAACGATAAGACCGAAAACGGTGGTTAACAAGGCGATTTTGATACCGCGTGCCACTAAGGAAGGGTTCATATCGCCGGCTTTTTCGATTTTGTCGAAGGCGTCGATCATCCCGATAACGGTTCCCATAAATCCGAACATCGGGGCCAATGCGATAAAGAGGGCAATCCACGAAACGTTTTTCTCCAATTGACCGACTTGGACGTTTCCGTAGGATATAACGGCTTTTTCGGCGGCTTCGAGCCCTTCGCCTTCGGCCATACGAAGCAGTCCTTGATAGAAGATGGAGGCCACGGGGCCTTTTTCTTCTTTAAGTAATTCCAAAGCCTGTTCCACGCCGCCTTCTTCAAGAGCAAACTCTACTTTTTCAAGGAGTTTTTGCGTGTTGGTATCGGCTAAATACAAGTATATGATGCGTTCGATGGAAATGGCCAAACCTAAGATCAATACCAAAAGCACGATTCCCATAAAAGCGGGCCCTCCTTCCACGAATCGTTTTTTAATGACTTGATGGAAACTGGGTTGGTCGGCATCCGCTTTTTTGGCGGCCTTATCCACTTTTTCCGTTTTGTTTCCTTTGTTGTTTTGGGCGTGAGTTTGCGGTACTACGAACGCAAACATCCCTAAGATAGCCAGAATGGTAAGTAATTTTCTCATAGTATCTATGTTTAATTATTTAAAGGTTAGTCAAAGTTTCAGCGGAGAGAGAGGGATTCGAACCCTCGGTACGCTTGTAGCGCACACACGCTTTCCAGGCGTGCACCTTCGGCCTCTCGGTCATCTCTCCTATTGACATTGCACAAATATAAATGGTTTTGATGAAAGTGCAAAATTTTTTGTTTTAAATCTTGAAATTCGTTTCATTCGTTCATTGACATAAGGAATTCTTCGTTGGTTCTTGTGTCTTTGATACGGTCACGGATAAATTCCATAGCTTCCACCGGGTTCATATCGGCCAGAAATCGCCGTAACAACCACATGCGTTGTAAGGTGCGTTCGTCGTGCAACAAATCGTCACGACGTGTTCCGGTGGCTAACAAATCGATGGCGGGATATATGCGCCTGTTGGCCAAACGCCGGTCGAGTTGTAATTCCATGTTGCCCGTTCCTTTAAATTCTTCGAAGATTACTTCGTCCATTTTTGAACCGGTGTCCACCAATGCCGTTGCTATAATGGTTAACGAACCGCCGTCTTTGATATTGCGTGCGGCACCGAAAAAGCGTTTGGGTTTGTGCAGTGCGTTGGCATCCACGCCTCCGGTAAGCACACGTCCCGAGGCGGGTTGCACGGTGTTGTAGGCCCGGGCGAGGCGGGTGATGGAATCGAGTAGAATGACCACGTCGTGTCCGCTTTCCACCAAGCGCTTGGCTTTTTCGATGACGATATTGGCTACTTTTACGTGTTTTTCGGCGGGTTGGTCAAAGGTGGAGGCGATGACTTCACCCCGGACGTTTTCGATCATATCGGTTACTTCTTCGGGGCGTTCGTCGATGAGTAACACCATAAGATAGACTTCGGGGTGATTGGCGGCGATGACGTTGGCAATGTCTTTTAATAACCACGTTTTTCCGGTTTTGGGTTGGGATACGATCATTGCCCGCTGTCCTTTCCCGATAGGGGAGAACAAGTCGATAATCCGGGTGGAGATGTTGCTCCTGAATCCGGAGAGGTTGAACTTTTCGTCGGGGAAGATGGGCGTTAGATGTTCGAAAGCAATCCGGTCGCGAATTATGGTGGGATCCAGTCCGTTGATTTTCATTACGCGTACCAGCGGATAATATTTTTCGTCTTTCTTGGGCGGTCGAACCAAGCCTCTTACCGTATCGCCCGTTTTTAGTCCGAACAACCGGATTTGCGATTGTGACAGATATACGTCGTCGGGTGAGGTGAGATAGTTGAAATCCGCCGAGCGTAAAAATCCGTAGCCGTCTTGCATGATTTCCAATACGCCTTCCACTTCCACCAGGCCTTCAAATTCGTATTCTTTGTCTTTCTGGCGCTCTTGCTTGGTTTTGTCTTCTTTTTTGGCTTGAGCGGGAGGTTCGGATTTTGTCTCTTGTGTTTTGGATTTGATTTTTACCTCGATTTTTTCTTTTTCGTTTTCTACCGGGGTGCCTTCAACCGGTTGATTGGGAACGGTTTCGGATGAGGATGTTTCGGAACGTTTGATTCGCTTGCGTTTTCTTTTGGTTTTTTCCCGGTTTTGTGCCGTGCTGTCTTCTGGAGCTTTTTGTTGTGCTTCGGTTTCGGCTTGTTGGTTTTCTTTTTTGGGTTTTCTACCCCGTTTTTTGGGCGTTCGCGAAGTTCCAGTGTCTTGTTTATCTTTGCTTAATTCTTCTTTGAAAACGGCCGAAACTTTTTCGGGATTATCGGCATAAAAATCCAAAATTTTGTAAATCAACTCCATCTTTTTGAGGTGATAGTATTTTTTTACACCGATTTTTTTGGCAATTTCCTGAAGTTCCGGCAATTTTAGTTTTTTTAGGTTTTCTATCTCAAACATATATCGACTTATTTTTGACTTGTTCTTATATTTTCAACAAAAAATACGGAGGGGAAATAAGGAAATGATTTCTTATTACATTGCAATAATAAGAATATTTTTTTAATACGCCAACGCTCATTTCGTGTTTTTTTCATTTTGTTCCGTTTATGATATTTCCGATAAGGAATTGGTGAGGTGTTTTATTTTGAATGATTATAAATAATCATATATTTGTAAAAAAAAATTTAGCATGATAAGTTATCTACATTCCGTTTGGGCTTACTTCACCCTGTTGATTATCGTTTTTGCGGTGGTTTATCATTTGTTCGGTTTTTTTTCGGGGCGTTCTTACGATTTGAAAGTTGATTTTCGTTTGGCGTTATTTGCGCTGATAGTGACGGGTATTCAAGTGGTTTTGGGATTAATCAATTATTTTATTTCGCCGGTATGGATGCATATCCGCCGGGAAGGTTTCGGTAGTGTGATGAAGGTTTCCGAATTGCGCTTAGCGGCATTGGAACATCCGCTTATGGGAATTGCGGGATTTTTGTTTCTTTTATATGGTTTTAGACGAATGTTTTATCAACCGGTAGCCAAAGCCAAGTTTTTTTCCGTCTTTTTATTTTATGGTATAGGATTGATTTTGATTTTAAGTCGCATTCCTTGGAGTAAATGGCTATGAGGATTTTTGTTTACAAACGGATTCTATTGATTATTTTTTCCGCTTGTGTCAATTCGTCCAATCCCGATAATATTTTTTGCTCGTAAACGTCGGGGTAAATCAAATGTAAATTGGCGCCTGCATCGAGGGTGAAGTAAACCGGAATGCCGGTTTTATTTCTAAAGTCCCATATCAGACGTATCCACCGGAGTGTTTCGGGTTGCATTAGGATAAAATACGGGTTGGAAGTCATCATCATAGCGTGTAAGGTGAGCGCTTCGTTTTCGGTGATTTGGCCGAAGCTGTCCCAATCGCCCTGTTGCAGGGCTTCGGAAAGGCGTGACAGGTTGTTGCGGGCTTGGTCGATTCTCGGATGTTTAAACGGATGTTTGTCAATGAGTCCGTGTCCCGTCGTGCTGGAAACTTCTTTTTTTTCTTTTTCCAAAAGGAGGATTAAATCGGTCATTCGGCGGAATTCCCGGTGGATTTCAAACGGGTAATCAATAGCGTATAAATCATTGCTTCCGGGAATGCCGGGATGGGTGCCCCAAACGGCTACGGTGCCGGTCACGCTGCGTGAGGCGCTTCCCGAACCCAAGCGGGCCAAAAAAGAAGTTTTGTGATATAGTAAAATTTCATCGGCTTCGGGATAAAGTGTCCGTTCCAACCGGATTAGAATTTTAGACAGCGCGGCAAATCCGCTTGCCGAAGAAGCGATGCCTGCCGAATGCGGAAAATTATTCTCGCTTTCAAAGGTCCATTCATAGCGTTTGACATACGGGACGTAGTGGACAATTCTTTCAAAAAATACGGCGATTTTCTTGCTAAATGAAGCATTTTCTTTTCCGTCGAATAAGAATGTAAACTTCACCTTATCCGAAATTTTGTCCGATAGACGGGCCGAAGCTTTGGTTGTGGTGAGACTTTGAGGTAATAAAAAACTCAACGAAGCGTTCATCGGCAGTTGCATGCCTTTTTTGCCCCAATATTTGATTATGGCGATATTGGAAGGAGCTTGTGTTTGAAATTCCCAAGTGGCGGGAAACCGGCCGGGCGCTTGTTTCGGAATGAAATCCTTTTCGTTATATACGGGCAATGTTTTGTTTTTTCGCAAATTTAATTGAAATATGCCAAAATGAAAGCTAAAATCATTACGATGAGTTTTTTTAACGGAATTTCATGACGCGTGTCGCTTTCAAAGATGATGACGGTGCCGATATGGGTCAGTATGCCCGTCACAAAAGCCGAAACATAGATATGATTTTCCGTAAGGAAGGGAATTTTTTCTCCGGCATAAGTGCCTGCGGGTGTCATCAATGCAAATAGGAAGAGGATGATAAAACTGCGTGTGGCGGATAAGCCCGATTGCAAAAGAAAACTTGTCAAGACTACGGCTATGGGAAACTTGTGAACGAGTATCCCGTAAAGATAAGCGTGATCATTCAATTGATGGACGGGAAGCCCTTCGGTAAAAGCGTGTAAAAACAAGCCCGACACGGCGCCTGCGGTAAGCGGATGGGCGTCTTTGTGCGAATGGGCGTGTGCCACGCCGTGCGAAAAATACTCGAGCAACATCTGAAACAACAAACCGGCCAGTAGAAAAGCACCGGTAATTTTTACGCTTGCGTGATGATGCGCGTGTTCCGTTTCACCGGAATAAATTTCGGGAAGCAGGTGAAAAACGATTACGGCAAACAGATAGGCACCGCTAAAACTGACCAGATAAGGTAACCATTTCGGACTTTTTCCGAACGAAAACGCTGCCGTTCCACCCGCAAGCACCGTAATTATGAGCCACATGTAGTCGATCATACGCCTTGATTTTCTTTGATTTCCCTAAAAAGCTTTTGAGCGGGTTCGAACCAAAAGCTTTGCGGATGTTCGGTTAAAAGTTTTTTTAAGTATTCCGAGGCTTTGTCGGGATTGTCGAGGTAACGGGCATAAATGATGCCGAGCCGGTACAGGGCTTCTTCGCGGTAAATATTGTCATGGGTGTGTGACAATATTTCTTCCCAAATACTCGAGGTCTCGGTTATTTTTCCGCTTTTCCATAAAATCTTGGCTTTTAAGTAAAGGAAATCGTCATGGATTTTTTGACCTTTGAAGCGGGGTTGTGCGTTTTTTATTTTTTCCAAGGCAAGGGAATAATTTTTTGCATAATAATCGAAATAGGCCGACGCAAATTCTTTAAGTCCTTCATGTATGGTGTCTTGAGCTTCGCGATTGGCAATAATAACGAAGTCCAACCAAAGGGCGTCGTTGGCCACTTTTTTGTCGGCGGCTTTTTTAAGATTTTTCAATGTGGTGTGCGCCCAGTCGAAATCTCCGGAGAAGAAAGAGGCGAGTGCGATTTTGTACAAGGCGTTATAGTTGATTTCGTCGTAAGGAAAATCTTCCCTGAGCAGGGTGTATTCGATGGCGGCGGCGTCAAACCGCCGGGTTAGTAACAGGATATCGGCTTTTTTTTCACGCCATCTCGACCGTATTTTGGGATTGCGTTCGGTTTGAATCAAACTGTCGGTGAGTTTTCGGGCGCTTTCGTAATTTTTGTTGTCGAATACGAGTTTGTCGATAATCATTTCGTAAATTTCGGCACGGATTTTAGCGTGGGATGTAATTCGGGCGCGTCGTTTCCATTCGCGAATCAGGGTATCGTTGTTGTTTCGGGTTTGATTTTCGATTTTGGTGAAGAGCAAACGGATTTCGGCCCGGTCGTTTTCGGTGAGTTCGGGGATTTGTTCGGTAAATTGCAATATCGCTTCGGCTTCTTCGTATTGGCGGGCATTATAGGCGCTTTCGGCGAGTTGGACGAATTCACGCGGACGGGCTTGATTTTGCAAATACAGTCCGCGCAACTGAACAAAGGCTTTGTTATAATTCCGTTCTCTTACATATATCCATTGCATCAATTTTAGCCAAACCGGAAGGGGGCGGCGGGCGATTTTTTCGGCCAGCTTTCTTTTTAGGATACGGTTATATTTGTTGGACGGGTTGTCGTCGATGAATTTGGCCAAGAAGGACGTCAGGTAATGGAAATATACGTCGTTTGTAGCCACACTCTGCAAATAGGCTTCCATCATTTGTTCTGTTTGTCCCAGTTCGGCATAGGTAGTGCCTAAAAGCAAGTACAGATTGGCCGTTGCTTTTGTTTGTAAAGCAAGTTTCAGCAGGGCCACGGCATCATCGAGATAGTTGTATTTTTTTAGCCGGTAAACGATAGCCGATGTCATAGCCGGACGGACCGTGACCGTTTGTTTGAGTTTTTCCTTTTGTCTTCGGGCTTTGTCGGATTCTTTTTTCAAAGTAAAAAGATGGTATTTGTCCACTTCGAAGATGCCCGAACCGCTTTTTCTCGATACGCGTTCCACCCATTCGAGAGCTTGATCGTAACGTCCTTGACGGATGTAGATGTCCAATACATTATCATACACTTGCGGGCTGTAGCGCCGGAATTTATCATACCAGTCCAGATAAATCCGGAGTGCTTTTTCGGTTTCGCCTTCTTTAAGGTACCGGTCGGCCAAAAAAAGATTTTGTCCGCTCGAAGCGAACGAAAACAAGACATAAAACAAGAGGAAAAATCCTTTTTTAATCAATTGACAATTAGTTTTTTATGTTTTTTGGCACGTTAATTGAACTTACATAAACGAACCCGAAAACTCTTGGTTATGAATTTACCCGAAAGATATAAAAATTTGAAAACAAAAGCCAATGAATTTATGATGCAGGGTTTGTTGAATGAATATTTAAAGGTAATCAAAGAACTTGCCCGCATCGAAAACCAACTTTACCGTTCATTGCGTTGGAATTAATTGGCGGGAATGATTTCGAGTCCGGGATAGCCGGCATAAATCCTGTAGTTTTCTTCATCAAAGCACACAAAAATCACTTCTTCTATTTCAGGGTGTAAAGTCAAGTATTCTTTGACCGTGCCTATAGCAATATCAGCCGCCTTTTTTTTGGGAAAACCGTAAACTCCGGTGCTGATATTGGGGAAAGCGATGCTTTTTATGCCGTGTTGCGAGGCTAACTTCAGGCTGTTGAGATAAGCCTTGCGCAAGGTTTCTTCTTCCCCTTGATTGCCTCCTTTCCAAACGGGACCGACGGCGTGTATTACATATCGTGCCGGAAGGTTAAATCCCGGACTGATTTTGGCTTCGCCGTGCCGGGCACCGCCGCATTTCCTGCAATATGCTTTCAATTCGGGGCCGGCTGCGCGATGAATGGCACCGTCCACACCTCCTCCGCCGAGCAAGCTCGGGTTGGCGGCATTGACAATGGCATCCACTTCCAATTGCGTGATATCGCCGCTGATCAATTTCATTTTTCCTTTCATAAGCGTTCGTTTTAGGTTATAACCACTTGACTTAGTACTTCGCCGAAGAATTTTTTCAGCTGATTGTACCGATGAACTTCTTCCAATTCCTCAAAAACGGCTTCTTTATCTTCCGGGTCTATGGCCTTGAGTTCGTTTTGCTTGTCTTTAATCAAGTCTTTGAGCAGTTCCATTCGCAAACGGTAAATCACGTCGGTTACCCAAATGTCCAAATGAGTCGAGTAATCGGGAACGGAAACGTTGATTTTTTCCCAGTCCGAAAGTTTGTATTTGTCCGGTTCGGCGAGCAAATCGGACAGGAGTTCGGTGTACCGGGGCGGTACTTTTTTGATGATGTCCATCGGATTGATTTCGCCCCGGGTGCGGAAATCTTCCGTCAATAAGTCGTAAAGGTATTGAAAATCTTCGGAAGCAAAACGAATTTCGTCGGCTTGGAGTTCCAAATGTATTTTTTCGGCTACGGTTCTTTCCGTTTTGACGATGTCGAACAAAAATTGATCGTCCACCAGGTCTTTTTGCACATATTCGGGAAAAACGGTTTTGTGTTGTCCGAACAATAATAGCAATTTGATGATTTCTCTTTCCAATACTTCCCGGTAGTTGACGGGGGTTCGACGGACCGTCTCCACTTGCATTTTGGGTTCGGGAATGGCATCGCGCAACAGTTTGGAACGCCCTATGATTTTCCGGCGGATCATCCGCCCGAGTTCTTTAAAAAGGGTTCGTTCGTTGGTGCCGGTAAGTTCGGCGATTTTTCGTGTATAGAGTTCCCGCTTGATTTCGTTGGGCATACCGGCAATGCTTTTGAGAACTTCATTAATCAAATCGAAAGTGCGATGCGGGTCGGTATTTTCTTGTAAAAGGCGTTCGGCTTTGAAGGTGATGAAATCTTTTTGATGGACTTCCAAATAATTGATGAGGTCCTCGGTGGAAACATTCCGGGCAAAGCTGTCGGGGTCTTCGCCTTCGGGAAGCACCACAACGTTAACGTTTATGTCATTTTCCAAAATAATATCCACACCACGCATGGCCGCTTGGATGCCTGCCGTGTCACCGTCATACACCAGGACCACGTTTTTCGTAAAGCGTTTTATCAGTTTGACTTGTTCGTCCGTTAGGGCGGTTCCGGCCGAGGCCACCGTATTTTTGATGCCCGCTTGATGAAAAGCCATAACGTCGGTATAGCCTTCCACCAAATAGACGCGGTCCTCTTTGACAATCTCCGTTTTGGCTTGAAAAATGCCGTAGAGTACCTTGCTTTTACGGTAAATTTCCGTTTCCGGCGAATTGATATATTTGGCGGCTTTGACGTCGTTTTTTAAAATACGTCCGGCAAATCCCAATACGGTACCGCTCAAGGAGTGAACGGGAAAAATCACGCGGTCGTAAAACCGGTCGAAGATGCGTCCGTTTTTTTTAATAATCAAACCGGCTTTTTCAAGAAGTTCTTCCTTGTACCCTTTGGCAACGGCCGCCCGGTAGAAGGCATCGCGTTGTGCGGGTGAATAGCCGATATCGAAGTCTTGCAAGGTTTTTTCCCGAAAACCTCTTTGTTTGAAATAGGAAAGTCCCACCGATTTGCCTTCGTCGGTATGATGGAGTTGTTCAACGAACCATTTTTTGGCAAATTCGGTCACGACGTATAAACTTTCTTTTTCCTGTTGTTCTTTGCGCTCGTCGTCCGTCAGTTCGCGTTCTTCGATTTCGATATTGTATTTTTTGGCCAACCAACGAATGGCTTCGGGATATGTGAATTTTTCGTGTTCCATTAAAAATTTAATGGCGTCGCCCCCTTTTCCCGATGAGAAATCTTTCCAAATTTGTTTGGCCGGCGATACGAAAAACGAAGGGGTTCGTTCGTTATTGAACGGACTGAAGCCGCGCAAATTACTACCGCTTCGTTTGAGCTGAACGAATTCGCCTATAACTTCTTCCACTCGCATGGCTTCGCGGACGGCTTCTATGGTTTTGGGACTGATATAACTCATCACAGTTTGCGATTTATCACGTAATCCAACATTAATTTTAGGCTTTCTTTGGCTTCGTTGTCAGGATAGTTTTCCAATATTTTCAAAGCATCGTTTTTATATTGTTGCATTTTTTTTACGGCGTATTCCAATCCTCCTTTGTCCTTGACAAAGTTTATCAATTCGCGAACTTTTTTCTTGTCTGTATTATGTTTTTTGATGATGCGGAGCATCCGTTTTTTTTCTCCGGTCGATGCTTGGTTTAAGGCATATATCAGCGGTAGGGTCATTTTGCGCTCTTTAATATCGATTCCGGTAGGTTTGCCGATATCACCTTCGGTGTAGTCGAACAAGTCGTCTTTGATTTGAAAAGCCATACCGGTCAGTTCTCCGAATTTATACATTTCATTTACCGTTTTAACGTCCATACCTACCGAAGCGGCACCCATTGCCGTGCAAGAAGCGATTAGGGAAGCCGTTTTCTTGCGGATGATATCGTAGTAGGTCGCTTCGTCGATGTCGAGTTTTCTGGCCTTTTCGATTTGGAGCAGTTCGCCTTCGCTCATTTCCCTAACGGCTACCGAGATGATACGAAGCAGGTCGAAATCATCATTGTCAATAGACAAGATAAGCCCTTTGGCCAAAAGGTAATCCCCCACCAAGACGGCGATTTTGTTGCGCCAAATGGCATTGAGCGAAAAGAAACCGCGCCGGAAGGTGCTTTCGTCCACCACGTCGTCGTGTACTATGGTGGCCGTGTGGATGAGTTCGATAATCCCCGCACCGCGATAGGTTCGTTCGGTGATATGGCCGCGAAGCATTTTGGCCGTAAGAAAAACAAACATAGGACGCATACGCTTGCCTTTACGACTGACGATAAACATGGTTACCCTGTTGAGCAAAGGCACTTGTGTGCGCACCGCTTCGCGAAATTTGCTTTCGAAAACTTCCATTTCTTCTTCAATCGGTGCTTTTATTTTCGAGACAATTTTCATTCGAAAAGGATTTTCAAAAACTTTTATCAAAGATAATTCAATCCGATGAAATCGATTCGTTTATATCACTTTTTGTAACCGAACGCGCTCCCGGTTCGTTTTTCTATAAGAATGAACATAAAATCCGTAGGATTTTAAATGTAGAACGGTTTTAATAATTCCTCTGCGTAACGTGAGATTCCTCAGTCGTCCCGATAGCTACCGGGACCTCCTTCGTCCGCAGGATCCCTATGGGAGCATGACAAATGAGATCCCTCGTCGCTTCGCTTTACTCGGGATGACATTGGTCGTTCTTTTAGTCTTTTATCGCCTTCGGGACACGTTTGTCATTCCGAACGCAAGTGAGGAATCTCCATCACAAACCATCCCGCACATTCCAATCAATCGAGGTGTACCCGCAGGCGGGCGTTTCGTCAAGAATGATTCTTATGAGCGAAAAGTGAGATCCCTCGTCGCTTCGCTTTACTCGGAATGACATTGGTCGTTCTTTTAGTCTTTT